>JBBSJN010000207.1:0-5328 GCA_038257235.1 Chitinophagales bacterium | reverse complement strand
TATTAGTTAATCAGTAATGCTGCCGAAAGTATCAAATATCCGTCCAAATGCCGTAACCACAAAATTGGTGACAAGACTGCCTGTCGGCTGACAGGTTGACTGTTTTAAAAGAAAAATTGGATAATCGGGGTGTTATTCCCAATTAACCAATCTACAAATTAACTAATCAACTATTTAGTGATGACTGTGCTGATGCTCTTCCACCATTTTGGTAAAATCTTCCGCACTTATGTGTTTATCTTTTGGCTTTACCTGTGTGGCAGCCCATTCAAATATTTTTTGTGATTGGATGCGGGTATAAGCATCTTCTACAAATTTTCTATCCTTCATCATTTTTTCTACATAATCAGCAACCCATGGCTGGTCATCACTAAGATTAGCACCGCCCATATAGCTAAACAATTGCTGTTTGGCGAAAACTCTGATCTCTTCCGGATCAACCTGCATGGCATTGTCCTGAACAATTTTGTCAGATATCAACGTCCATTTTAACTGATTAAGGAAACCTGGGAATTCCTGCTCCACTTCTTCATCAGTTTTTGGAGCCTGGCCTTCTTGCTGCGTTCCTTGTGTCTTTATCCATTTTTTTAAAAATCCTTCTGGGAATTTGATTTCAGTTTTGTCTACCAATTGATGAAATATCTGATCGTGGATTTGGTTATTCGCCTGTGCATTCCAATGTTTTTCTATTTCTTCTTTTAATTTATTGCGCAAATCCGCTTCTGTTTTAACCTCTTGGTTTGGATAAAGCAAATTGAAGAATTCTTCATTCAATTCTCTTTTTTCCATCATTCCAACCTTGGTAATTACAATGTTGAAGAATCTTTCATCTCCACCAGTTACATCTTTCAATCCCAGATCACTAAGGATCCATTCTAATTCCTTTTCGTCAAAAGCTTTTTTCAGTTGCACCGTTTCAACATCTTCAACTTTCTTTCCCATCCATTTCTTGCGGGAAGTCTTTGAAAAATATTTTACAAGAATTGAATTGTCTTTTGTGATGCCCCCTTCAACAGCATTTCCATCAGTATCTGCTTCCACAAAATTTACATTCAGCACATTGTCTTCAGAAGTCACGGTTTCTTCATCCTTCATATTGCCATGGCGATTTTGCAAACGATCAATCTCGTTATTCACCATTTCATCGGTAACAGGCACTACGTACTTTGTAATTTTTGCTGTTGCCAAGTCGGATAGTTGAAACTCCGGCTTCATGCCAATTTCAAAGTTGAAAGTGTAATCAGCCGGTTTGTTCACATCCAGTTGGCTGAAATCAGACTCCAGCGGAAGTGGCTGGGCGAAAATATCCAGTTTATCGGTTTCCAGATAGCCGATTAATTCACGGTCTACTGATTTTAATACTTCGTCAGTAAAAAGAGAAGGGCCGTACATTTTTTTAATTAGTCCGGAAGGAACCATTCCTTTTCTGAACCCTGGAATATTTGCTTTTTTACTATATTCTTTTAGTGCTTTTTCAAAAGAGGGCAGGTAATCGGTTTTTTCAAGTTTCACGGTAAGCTTTTCATGCAGCAAGCCGATGTTTTCTTTTGTAATTGTTGCCATAATAAAAAATTTAGCCCCCATCCCCTGAAGGGGGGTTAGAAAATTGCAGATAATAAAAACAGTTACAAGTAAGTGTAACTGTTTTTATATTCCCCTTTTGGCCCGCCCGGATAATCCGGGCGGACGGGGGTTAGGGGTAAAGTCCGGATGAAGGGACTCGAACCCCCACACCTTGCGGCATCAGATCCTAAGTCTGACGTGTCTACCAATTCCACCACATCCGGTGAGAAATTCCAAATTTCAAATCAAAAATTCCAATCTGTAAACTCTTAATTAGGATTTGTATCCAGTCTGCCGACAGGCAGGTTTACCCCTTTGGAATTTTTCGTTTTGGGTTGCAAATGTAGGGCATTTCTGTATATAATAACAGTTGTTTTTACTAAATTCGTAGACAATGGAAACTATTGCCCAGATACCGAAATATAACCTGAATGAGGAGGAGGAAAAGAAGCTTATCCTCAGGGAATACCGTTCCCTTTTGAAAGTGTTAAAGATAAAACTGAAGCCGGGAGATAAAGACCTGGTTCGCATCGCTTTCGAAATGGCGGCAGATGCGCACAAAACCATGCGAAGAAAAAGCGGTGAACCTTATATTCTTCACCCGATTGCGGTGGCTAAAATTTGTGTGGAAGAGATCGGACTCGGTGTTCGTTCTACCATTTGTGCATTGCTGCATGATACGGTGGAGGATACAGATATTACACTGGATGATATAAAAAGAGAATTTGGAGAAGAGATTGCAAAGATTGTTGACGGCCTTACTAAAATCTCTAACGTAATAGATGTTAACGCATCGCAACAAGCAGAAAATTTTAAAAAAATATTACTGACGCTGACGGATGACCCAAGAGTAATATTAATGAAGTTGGCCGACAGGTTGCACAATATGCGTACACTGGACAGCATGAAGAGGGAGAAGCAATTAAAAATTTCTTCCGAAACAGTGTATGTGTATGCGCCGCTGGCACACCGCATGGGTTTGTACAATATCAAAACGGAAATGGAGGATCTGGCCATGAAATACATGGAGCCTGATGTGTACAAAGACATCGCAAAAAAACTTTCTGAAACAAAAAAGGAACGTACAAGATTTATTAATGAATTTATTAAACCTATCAAAGATAAAATTGATAAAGCTCAGTTAACGGCAGAAATTTATGGCCGCCCAAAAAGTATACACTCCATCTGGAATAAAATGAAAAAGAAAGGAGTGGAGTTTGAAGAAGTGTATGATCTGTTTGCCATCCGGGCTATTCTAGATTCGCCTGCTGACAGGGAAAAAGAAGATTGCTGGAAAGTGTATTCAATGATTACAGATGAATACAATCCCTCACCGGAAAGATTGAGAGACTGGTTGAGTAACCCCAAATCAAATGGATACGAAGCTTTGCATACAACAGTGATGGGGCCGCAAGGCCGTTGGGTGGAAGTGCAAATACGTACAAAGCGGATGAATGAAATTGCAGAGAAGGGATTAGCGGCACACTGGAAATACAAAGAAGAAACTACCGATGAAAGCCGGTTTGATAAATGGTTTCAACAAATACGGGAAGTAATTGCCAATCAGGAAACAGATGGCATTGATTTCTTACAAGACTTTAAAACAAGTTTTCTTGCCGAAGAAATATATGTGTACACACCCAAAGGCGATGTAAAAATGCTGCCGGTTGGTTCTACTGCATTGGATTTTGCATTTTCTATTCATAGTGCCATTGGTGTAAAAACAATTGGTGCCAAAGTAAATCATAAACTGGTGCCCATCAGTCATAAACTGAACAGTGGTGACCAGGTGGAAATTATTACCAGCAACAAACAAAAAGCATCTGAAGACTGGCTCACATTTGTTATTACTTCCAAAGCAAAAGGAAGAATAAGAGATTCGCTGAAAGAGGAAAAGAAACAGGTGGCCGATGAAGGAAAATATACATTACAACGCAAGCTGGAAGGTGTGGGAGTACCCATGTCGCAACATAATATTGACGAACTGGTGCATTGGTACAAACTGGGTTCACATCTCGATTTGTTTTACCAGATAGCTGTAAAAAATATTGATTTAAAAGACCTGAAGGAATTTAAAGTGCTGGGCGATAAAATAGATGCGCCTAAACCGGTAAAAATTCAAACAGAAAAGGCAGAATACATTCCGCAGCCGGGAAAGAAAGATGCTGAACTGGTGATCTTTGGCGAAAGCAGTGATAAGATAGTTTACAACCTGGCCAATTGCTGTAAACCAATTCCCGGCGATGACGTTTTTGGATTTGTAACTACCGGAAAAGGATTAACGATTCATCGTACCAATTGCCCGAATGCAACAAAACTGCTTTCCAATTATGGGCATCGTGTTGTAAAAACCAAATGGGCAAAAAACAAAGAGATTTCATTTCTTACCGGTATTAAAATTGTGGGAATGGATGATGTGGGTGTAGTCAATAAAATCACCATGCTTATCTCTGGTGATTTAAAAATAAATATTTCTGCATTAACCATTGAAGCAAACGAAGGCTTGTTTGAAGGAAATATCAGGCTATTTGTGCATGACAAAGAAGAACTGGATAATCTTGTCCAAAGGGTGCTGGAGCTTCCGGGGATAGAGTCGGTAGAACGGTATGATATGGAGGACATTCCGTCATAATCATTCACAATATGAGTCATTTTTACTTATAGTTTACCTTTTTTGACCTGCTTTTCAATGACAAATTATTATCTTACCACTCTTTGTTAATGCCGGATTTGTTATTGAATTAAATTATTATGGGGTTGAATTGTTTGAAGTTATTGGTAATAATGCTGGTGTTCCATTTTTTTTCTGGGACAGTAAATGCTCAGGGTATTTTCACCGGTATTAATAATACGGTGATAAATCTTCCTTGTGCACAGCCTTGCACCGATCTGAATTTTCAGGTTCCTCACTTGAAATCAGACGAAGACTACCAGGTTGTAACAATTCCTTATACACCATATCCTTATACAACAGTTACGGGGAATGAATTAACTCAATTATATATTGATGATGTGTATAGTCCGAGAATACCTTTGCCTTTCCCACTTTGCTTTTATGGTTCGGTTTACAATGAAGTTATAGTTGGTTCAAATGGGTTATTGACTTTTGATATTGCAAATGCAAACTGTATTAATGCTTATACAATAAATCCCCCAATCCCATATAATCTGGGAGTCATTTGTAATTTGAATAGTACCTATTATCCAAAAGCCTCTATAATGGGTGCTTATTCTGATCTTGATCCATCTATTAATACAGGGTTTCCAAATAAAAAAATAGAGTGGCGTATTGAGGGGACAACTCCATTCCGCCGGTTTGTTGCGAGTTGGTACAGAATTGGAGTTTTTGGGAATAATAGTTGTAGTCAAAATACTCCAAGTACCTTTCAGATTGTTATTAATGAAGCAACCGCAGTTATTGAAGTTTTTTTTGAACGATTAACTTGCCCGGATGCAAGCAATAACGGAAGAGCAATACTCGGTGTACAAGATATTTCAAGAACAAAAGCTGTTGCAGCTCCTGGGAAAAATGCTCAGATATGGACGGCTATCAATGAAGGATATCGCTTTGTACCTTCAGGTGTTACTTCAAGGTTTGTGAGATCGGAACTTTATCTTATAAATGGGACAACACCTATTGCAACTGCAACTGTCAGTACACCAACTCCAGGAAAGGTTGACATTTCTTTTCCAAATATTTGTCAAATCACTTCCAGTCAGCAATACCTTGTTAAAACAATTTATTCTTCTTGTTTAACCCCAACT
>JBBSJN010000206.1:0-5368 GCA_038257235.1 Chitinophagales bacterium | reverse complement strand
TTTTATGTAGACAGAATAGAAGGGTATGAAAGTAAGTTCCAGCTAAAAATGCTGCATATCTTTTTGAACAAAGGAATCAAAGATGATATTTACTATTGGAGTGAATTGAATAAAGTAATCAATCTGTATTGCCAGTTAAAGAAAATTTGTCCGGAACTTGATTCTATCAATATTGGCGGCGGTTTTCCTATCAAGCATTCATTGGGTTTTGATTATGACTATCAATTTATGATTAATGAAATTGTAAAGAACATTAAGACGACCTGTAAGAAAGCCAAAGTGCCGATGCCTCATATTTTTACCGAGTTTGGAAGCTACACAGTAGGGGAGAGTATGGCACATATTTACAAGATAATTGCAGAGAAAGTACAGAATGATAAAGAAACCTGGTACATGATTGATTCATCTTTCATTACTACATTACCTGATACCTGGGGAATAGGCGAAAAATTCCTGATGTTGCCGGTAAATAAATGGGAAGAAGATCACCAACGGGTTGTATTAGGAGGTATCACTTGCGATAGCCATGATTATTATGATTCCGAAGAACATATTAACGAAGTTTTCTTGCCCAAAACTGGTAATGACGATGAGCCGCTTTATGTTGGCTTCTTTCATACCGGTGCTTACCAGGATCAGATAAGCGGATATGGTGGTATTAAGCACTGTTTAATTCCTTCGCCAAAGCATATAATTATCGGGCATGATAAAAATGGCAAACTGGTAGATTGGCTTTATGCAAAAGAACAAACGGCTCAAAGCATGTTGAAAATTTTGGGATATAAATAAAAGAAAAGAGCCGTCTCTCCTTAGGCGAGACGGCTCTTTTTATAATGAGATTATTTCTAAACTTCTTCTATTTCAATTCATAGTCTTTTCTGAATGACATTAATGTGCTACGATACAAGGCATTTGTTGAATCTAAAGTTGCAGCTTTTGAATAATACTGATATGCCTCTGAAAGGAAATGTGCATCTTCAAGCATAAAACCAAGGCGATAAGCTTGCTCAGCTTTTGCTTCAAACGCAGCTCCCTGACTCTTTAATTTATTTTCAACCAGCTCAAAGTCTTTCTTTGTAACATAATTCAAGGTTTTATATTCTTCGGAATCTTCTCCTTTTATAGAAGCTGTCCAGTAATAACTATTACCCGGTTTAATCTTATCTATAAATGAACTAATGTCAATTTTTTTCTTATCTTTTATAACAGTTGAGAAAATTGCTGTGCTTACATTATCATAGTTATATAGCTTAAAATCAAACTCTTTTGCTTCTTCGTATGATTTCCATGAAATAGGGAATGATCCATCAGAGTAATTAATAGTATCGAGTCTTGAATCAACCCATACATTTGGCAATCCGCGGCTCACAGCACCCACTGTATTCATATAAGCTTTTCTGTTGCTGCCGGGAGAACCACTTGCTTTGGTCATTTGTGCCCACACATACTTTACATAATTTGCACTAACTGAATTATTGCCAACTGTGCAAGAGTCGCTAAACTTATTCAGGGCATAATTGCCGGCTTTTGAAAAGGTAAACATAGCTGCTTCATTACAAATTAATGTAACGGCAGCACCATTTGATACTTTTACCACAGCATTGGTACCGATTGTTTTTCCAACTTTGGCTTTAGTTTCTACTTTGTTTTCTACAACAGAAACGTTTCCTTTAAAACTGTATAGCATATAAGAATTCTGGGCAGAAAGCATACTTGCAAACAGACAACAAAGGATAAGGAATTGTAACTTTTTCATCTTTGAGGAGTTTAGGTTTACTATTAATGGTGATGAGGTTTAAATACTGTTTTATAATTAATTTTTTTGTGCATCCATACCGCCCAGGCTTCGTAAAAATAAATAACATCTACAGCCATCACAATTACTATCAGACTCAGCTTTAAATCAACCTTCAGACGATACTTATCATACAAATAGATGCCTAACCATACAAAAAATATTGCCGACAGGACCTGTGCTATTTTTGCTGCTAAATGGAACCAAATATGGCTTTCCAGGTAATAATGGACGAAAAATGACATATGAAGCCAACAAATTACAACGGCTATCAATACATTCATCCACGAAGGTAGCTTATTTACATAGTTTTTCTCCAGTGCCATTGAAATTATGTTGGCATGAACATAAACTCCGTTCATATCTGGAACAGATTTTCCATAAAACCTTTCATTCATTGGTGTAAACTTTTTATCTAAGATGTCATTTGGGTCATTATTTACATAACCAAACAATACTATTTTATTAGAGAAAATGGAAGAATCACTTTCGTCGTATGCCATTAAATCATCAAAATTTATGGTTAAATAATGGGTAGAACGACGGCTATAATTTATTAGCACTTTATTATGTCCTTTTTTCTCTAATTTTTCATAAGCACTTGAATCATAAGCTTCTATCACTGCAGCAGAAAAAGACTGATACTTTTTTTTTGCATAATCCTCGTAAAAGGGTTCAAAATAGCGGAATGTGGAAATGTCATCCTGAAAGAAATTTGCATAGGCAAATTTGTTAACCGTTTTAAAATAATCACCTTTTGTGTAAGCTGTATCAGCCTCTTTCCCTTTAAATTGAAGGGCATAAGCTGCGATTAAATTTTTATTTCTTTTGAACGTTTCACTTAATAAAGAATCTTGATAAGGATCTTTTGGTCCATCAAATGTGATGTCTAATGCCATAACTTTTGGCTTATAGCTTGCCACTTTATCAATCATTATCGAAAGGCCTTCTCTGTCAAGGAACCCTATATTGATAACAACAATATTACTATCGGGAGCGGTGTTTTCTGCTTTTCCCAATTTTGAATAACTCATGTCATTGGAATCAAAATCTTTTAATGAGAGTTTGATTGGGTTTATTACTCCAAGATTTAAAGGAATGGAGCCTAAAATAAAAATGAAAAGAAACACCCATAGCGTAGCAAATAGAGTATCTCGTTCGTAGAGATATTTTGTAAGATGCCGGTGAAATTTTTTCTTTTGTTTGGGTTTGTCAGTATGGTGGTCGTTTGGTTTACTCATCACAAATGGTTGTTTCTGGTTTATGTGATTATTAGAATGATTTTATAAGACTTTTTATGGTTGTAACTATGACAGACTTTAACGCAATCATCATTTAATAGCTCAAAAAATCAACTATAAGCAGTTATTAGTACCGGATATAATGATATTCCCTTGTAAATCCGTAATTTAGTTAGTCGAATTTATGCGAAAATTTTTTCCCATAATCAATCTTATCCTTTTGTTTTGGTTTTTAGGTATAAACCAAAGCCAGGCACAGTCACCTCCAAAACCAAGAGATACCACTATTAAGGGCCCGCAAACTTTTGCAATGATTATGGGCATATCCGAATACAGGTATATTAAGCCACTTACTTATGCTGATAAAGATGCTGAAATGTTTGCCAATTTTCTTAAATCTCCTGCTGGCGGAAGTTTGAAAAATGATGATATCTACATGTTATTAAATGAAGAAGCAACACTAGCCAATTTTTATGCAAAGGGATTCCAGTGGTTGAAAGTGAAGAAACTGCAGGAAGGCGACCGGTTGTTTATTTACCTGGCCGGTCATGGTGATGCCATCAGTGAAGATGAATTTTTTTACCTGGCCTACGATTGTAACCCAGCTGGAGATAAAAATAATTACTTGGTAAGCGGAGCTGTCCAAATGCTGAATGTGAAGATCAAAATTCAAAAGGAAGCGGCGAAAGGAGTAGAGGTTTATCTGGTGATGGATGCCTGCCGTTCTAATGAATTACCGGGTGGGATAGAAGGGCAAGGGTTTTTTAACAGTGCTATTTCTGAAAAAAGAGCTGGCGAAATTATTATGCTGGCGACTGGCGCAGGACAGGAGTCATTGGAAGATGCATCAATTGGCAATGGGCATGGTCTGTTTACTTATTACCTTGTGGATGGACTTAATGGATTGGCTGACACCGATGGAAATAATGATAATAAAGTAACAGTAGAAGAAATTCAGAAATACGTTGAGAAAAAAGTTCCATCTATTGCACTACAGCGGTTCAAACGAAAACAGGAACCTTATTTCTGCTGTTCTGATAACAGTAGCAAAGTAGTAAGTATAGTTGACCCTGTTTATTTGAAAAAGTGGCAGGATATTAAGATACAGCAATCAAAAGGAGGCAATTCATTTATTCCCGGAAGAGGAAAAAAATATTCTTTTTCGCTGGCGGATACTTTATTAATAGAATCTTATAACTTATTTAATTCAGCCGTTAAAGAAAGCAGGCTAACGGGGAAAAACTCTGCCGAATACTATTATGATTTAATGGCCAGAAAATTTCCTGATAATTCTTACACCATCGATGCCCAATCTACATTGGTTGTAGAGTTTATCAATTTTGCACAAAACAAGATTAACCTGTATTTGGATTGTAAAGATGCGGTTTCTATTCAACGGTTGAGAGCACAGATTGATGTGGAAGAAAAAACGGATGAAATTAACACCAATTTCGACAGGATGGAAAAAGTGGCAAGACAGGAATTTTATGAAGTGGGTAATATGCTGGAAAGAGCCATTGGATTCATTATGGAAGACGATCCGACATTTGCCAAATCGTTACAAGGCCGGATGTATTTTTTTAAAGCCCGGGGTTTCTTTGGTGTTGGAAGAAGGCAGGTTGATATCAAGCAGGCATTTCAATATGCCTATTCTGCAAACATCAGTGAGAAGAATGCAGCCTATGTGATGCACACTTTATCGTCATTGCATTTGGAGACTAACAGAATGGACAGTGCTATCTACTATGCCTACAAAGCAATTGCAATTGCACCAAAATGGCGGTATCCATATGTTACACTGGCGTTTTCCTATAAAACACTTAGTAAACCTGACTCAGCAATAAAATACTATCGAAAAGCAATTGAATTAAATGCCGAAAATGCAGATGCTTATGTAGATCTGGGTCATTATTATTATTCCTTGTCGAAAGGCGATTCCGCTGTTGCTTATTACGAAAAAGCTTTACGATTAGAGCCGTCCAATCCTTATGCGAGCAATAATATAGGATGGGTAAACTTTAGCAGGAAAAATTATGATAAAGCTATTACTTATTTCAAGCAGAGTATTGATGCTAATCCAAAATTCATCAACGCATACAATGGCTTGGCCAAAACATTTTTTGAGATAAAACAATTTGACTCGGCAAGGATTTATTATTCTAAAGCATTTGAGAACTATCCGGATAAATCAATAGTCAATATTTATATTGGTAATTTTTACAGAGATTTAAAGGAATATGATTCTGCTAAAGTGTATTACAGGCTCGCCGGAAACATTGATCCATCTTATGAAGAATCGTTTAATAATTTAGGAAAGCTAAGTTTTGAATTA
>JBBSJN010000205.1:0-5407 GCA_038257235.1 Chitinophagales bacterium | reverse complement strand
TGGTCTCACGGTGAGTGATATAGGCACTTATCGTGTAGTGTACACCGATGCGAATGGTTGTGTAGCTACATCATCGAATCTTGACATAACCGGTCAGCCATCCAACAACCTGTATGTGTATCCTGTACCAATTCGGGGAGTGTTCAATGTACAGTTCTACAACCAGAGCAATGAACAGGTAACGGTAAGAGTGTTTGATGCGAAGGGAGCAGAGGTGTACAGCAGAAAAGTGCTGACAACGATACCTTACACAACGATCAATGTAAATATGTCAACAAACAAAGTATTGGCTAATGGTACTTATATAGTCGACGTAAGAGGAGCCGATGGACGATTGGTGGGCTCCAGAAAGATCATTGTTTATAAGTAAGAGAATAACAGATAAGATATAGCTGAAACTAAAACCCGTCTCGCCTAAGGCAAGACGGGGTTTTTTATTTGCCATAAGTCTGGCTGCGTTAATTCGCTATTTGGGATAACTGATATCCTTCCTGCCACAGCTATAGCTGAGCCATGGTAAGAAGCATAAAGAGAGTATATAGAGAATATGAAATCTGTTACCCGGTTTCATTTGGATTAGCCGCCTTATTTAGTCTTTACCAACCGTATCATAGCACTTTCCCCTTCTGTACTGGCAAGATAGGCGTCATAACGTTGCTCATTAATAATAGCCACCATATAGGATGTGTTGGGCGGAATAGTTCCCAGGTTTTCAGCTACCATTGTAAGCTCATTCAGATCATTTAATTCACTCACAGCTAGTTTTATAATATATGGATTGGCTGTTAGCCGGATATGCTCAAAGATTAATTTATTATTTAAAAATAGAGAGATAGAATCTCCATCTATTTCTGCATTGTCGTAAAATCGCAGCTCTATCGAATCGCCGCTGATGGGAATATCCTTTATAAATGTTTTCTTACGGGCAACAAATTTTTCCTCAATACTTGGTGCCTTTACTGGCTCAATAACTTTGGCAACGGGTTTTATTACCATTGGCTCAGGCTCTTTGTTTACAACAGGCTTTACTTCAGTTTTAGCTATCACCGGAGGCAAGGGTTTTGCAATTGGTTTTACTGGTGATTTGGGTTTACTTGATGACTCAGTTACCGTTTTTGGTTGGTAGGCAATACTTTTTATGCTATCAATTATATCAGGATCATTGGCTCCGCTTGTATAATTATCAATCACAAAATCCCATTCATCTTCGAAGCTGGTTTGATAGGTTTTGTCCATATGCACCTCGCCTTTTATATTTGTCTCGTCTTCTTTTGGCGATACTTTCCCGTCCAGCATCATCCGGTTGCCACCGGGACAATTAAAATCAGCTCTCGAAAGCATCGGTACTTGTCCGGGGCTGCTGATGCTGAACTTTGTTGATTTTTCGTCCAGCAATTGGTCATCCCACCAAACAGCTTCATTGTTTGCAGCATCAAAATATCCACGGATACTATAGCGACGAAAATTGTTGGCTGATTCGTAATAATAAGATGTGCCTGTTAAACTATCTCCCTGCTGAATAATTTTTACTTCTACTTTCTGACGGTTGATCTTCCCCTTCCATGTACCGGTGATCATCTGTGCATTGGTTAATATGCTGAAACATAGACTGACAATAAAAATGGAAAGAAGCTTTTTATTCAATAAGGGTTCGGACATGTAGAATCTTTTGATACTAAACGAAGATTATGATATAATATTTCCTGATAAAAGGTTCTGATAGGAATATGAACTGGCTTTTTTAAAAGGTTTGTACAGCTTACCTTTAAAGCAGATGGAAAAAATAAACGATATAGTTGCAATAATCAGAAAGCATCAGCATGATTTTCACCCTGTAGTGCACTTTGATAATACGACCGACAAATTACTGCAGCTTGATTTTACTGCTGCCAATAAAGAAATTACCTCAGAGATATTAAACGACACAACAACGTTCAATAATTATATTGATGAGTTATTGCATAAGAATAATGCAAAATATGGTATTGGTGGATATGGTGAGCATCGTACAATTTATAAAGTAAGCAAAGTGTTTGATGGAGATAATAAAGACGAAGAACCCAGAAGGCTTCATCTTGGAATTGATCTTTGGGGAAAGCCCAATACGGCTATCATGTCGCCACTAGATGGATTGATTCATAGTTATGCTTTCAACAACAATTTTGGTGATTACGGAGGAACAATTATCCTGGTTCATCGGTTAGACTACATAAGCTTCTTTACATTATATGGCCATCTCAGTTTGAATTCATTGAAAAATTTACAGGAAGGTCAGCATATAGAAAAAGGAGAAATATTTGCCGAATTTGGCCTTCCTCTCGAAAATGGTCATTGGCCTCCTCATCTTCACTTTCAGATAATACTTGATATTGGAACTTTTAAAGGCGACTATCCCGGTGTATGTAAATTCTCCGAAAAGAAAGGATGGTTACAAAACAGTCCTGACCCGGATATCATTTTACAAATGAATCAGTACATCTGATAAGCGATTAATAATTAGCTTTACAGTTATTCAACCAGAAAATTCATGTCCAATCCAAATTTGAGTAGTGATAAAGATGGCTTAACGGCGGCTGATGCGGCATTTGAAAATACAATCCGTCCCGGACAGATAGATGATTTTTCCGGGCAGGATCAGATCATAGAAAACCTTCGCATATTTATCAAAGCAGCAAAGATTCGTGGCGAAGCATTGGATCATGTTTTATTTCATGGGCCTCCGGGCTTGGGTAAAACAACACTGTCAAGAATTGTTTCCAATGAACTGGGTGTAAATATTAAAGAGACATCAGGGCCTGTGATAGAAAAACCGGGTGATCTTGCAGGGCTGTTAACAAGCCTTGAACCGAATGATGTTCTATTCATAGATGAGATACATCGGCTGAGTGCAGTTGTAGAAGAATACTTGTATGCTGCTATGGAAGATTATCGTATTGATATTATGATCGACAGCGGCCCTAATGCAAGAAGTATTCAGATCAACCTGAATCCCTTTACATTAATAGGAGCAACTACCAGAAGTGGGTTGCTTACGGCACCTTTGTTGTCAAGATTTGCCATCAAATCAAGATTGGAATATTATACTTCAGATATTTTGAATAAGATAATTAAACGTTCTGCAAATATTTTGGGTTCGAATATTTCCGCTGACGCTATTGTTGAAATTGGAAGAAGAAGCAGAGGTACACCAAGAATTGCCAATGGATTATTAAGAAGGGTAAGGGATTTTGCACAGGTGCTAAATGACGGTCAAATAGATTTCGGTATTACCCAACATGCATTAAAAGCCTTGAATGTAGATGAACATGGCTTGGATGATATGGACAACAGAATTCTTTTGACTATCATAGATAAATTTAAAGGTGGGCCTGTTGGTATCACCACTATTGCAACAGCAGTAGGAGAAGAAGCTGGTACATTAGAAGAAGTATATGAGCCATTTTTGATTCAGGAAGGTTTTATGCAACGTACGCCAAGGGGAAGAGAAGTAACTGCAAAAGCTTATGCGCATTTAGGAAAGAAGAAAGAATCTAAACCAGAGCAGAATGAGTTATTTTAATGCAGCAAGTCGGTATAAAAAATTGTCTTTTTGCTATGCGTAAGAATATTATTTATATTTTTTTAGTGTTTTTTCTGGGATCATGTTCCAGAAATCAGGTTGATAATGATTATTTTCTGATTGAAATCAGAAACTCTCAAAACCTTAGTTGTTATCTCCCAGAAGTAACTTTTCTTACAAGACAACAGGAAGCTTATCAGATTCTTGGTGCTAATAGTTCTATTTTTATTGCTTCAAATTTACCTAAGGTAAATTATGCAATTGGTACAAAATTGAACGTTAAAATACATAAGCCAGATATTAATGAAACAGCAATTTGTAATACATTGGGAACTGTTCCACCACAGGTTGTAATAGATCAAGTAAAGTAAAAAAGGTGTCCAGCCTGGAACACCTTTTAGAATTTGCAATATTGTATTCTCCCCTTTAGGGGATGGGGGCTTTATTCCTGTACTACCAGCCTGAATCCATTACCATGGATATTCACTATCTCAATTTTTTCATCATCTTTTAAATACTTACGAAGTTTGGCAATATACACATCCATACTTCTTCCGTTGAAATAAGTATCACTACCCCAGATTTTTTTAAGAGCAGCTTCTCTGGGCAACAAATCATTTAAATGCTCGGCAAGCATTTTCAGCAATTCATTTTCTTTCGGCGATAATGTTTGTGTAATGTCTTTATGTGTAAGCTGACGCAATTTGGGGTTGAAATGATAAGTAGAAAGATCAAACTCCATGTTTTCACTTTCCCTATTCTGCTCTTCATTCCTTTTCAGAATGGCTTTTATTTTCAGTAACAGCACTTCGCTGTCAAAAGGTTTGGTGATATAATCATCAGCTCCAAGCTTATAGCCCTGGATCACATCTTCCTTCATCGTTTTTGCACTTAGAAAGAAAAGAGGAATATCCGGGTCTACATCTCGTATTTCTTCAGCCAGTGTAAAGCCATCCATATTGGGCATCATTACATCCAGCAGGCAGAGGTCAAATTTTTCCCGTTGAAAAGCTGCAAGGCCGAGGCGGCCGTCTCTTTCAAGGGTTACATCATAGTCGTTTAGTTCAAGATAGTTCTTAAGAACACTTCCAAGATTCGGATCATCTTCGCACAATAATAATTTAGATTTCTTTGCTTCCATTTTCTGGTGGTTTTATATTGATGACAAATAAAGTTAAAGCATTTCAGGGGTTCAAGTATCGGCGCTGAATATTTTGTTAAAAGACCGCAATTTCAAGCCTTTTGCTCTCAACTTTTGCATAATATAGTAAAAATTGTGCCATGCATATAACAAATGACAATCGCCTGAGGAAATTATTTGTAACCGGCGACCGCTTATTGGTAAAACCTACCCGACCGGATGAACGAACTGCAAGTGGTTTATACTTGCCGCCGGGTGTGCAGGGGCCAGGCTATGTAATACCAATGCCGGTAGAAGATGAAAGCCGGAAAGGAGAAGATGAAGAAGTCAGGTAGGTTCCATTACAGGCTAAAGAAGGCGATCTTGCTATTTTTATGATGAGTGGTGCCATAGGAGTAATGTATGAAAATGAAAAGTAATTTATCGTCCCACAAAGTGCATTGCTGATGCTTAAATGAGAAGAAGATCTTTAAAACTTAAAAAGTTCTTATATTAACAGCAAATAAAAAAGTTTCAATGTCAGATACCACTAATTTTCTCGAAACTGTAAACAAAGGTTACACATTCAAAGGCGAATCTTTCAAAATAGGTAGTGCCATGATGGATGGAGCAGTGGTAAATGGCGCAGATGTTTTGATTCCTTTCAAAACATTAAACCGGCATGGATTAATAGCCGGAGCAACTGGTACGGGCAAAACAAAAACCTT
>JBBSJN010000204.1:0-5435 GCA_038257235.1 Chitinophagales bacterium | reverse complement strand
GGCATCTATATTGACCTTGAACAGGATTTTACCGATAAATTTTTAGTGACGGGTGCATTACGTTTCGAAAACTACAGTGATTTTGGATCAACGCTGAATTATAAATTGGCCAGCCGCTATAAGTTTGGAGAAGCATTTAATGTAAGGGCATCTATCACTTCAGGCTTTAGGGCACCTTCTATGCAACAGCGGTTTTATACCAGGACAAGTACACTGTTTGTAGGTAATCCTTTAATGCCAATACAGGCAGGTACATTTACCAATAACAGCGTTCCCGCACAAATATTAGGCATCCCTAAGCTACAAGAAGAAACCAGTAACAGTTATTCAATTGGTTTTGCTGCTAAACCTTTTAAAAGTTTAGAATTAACGGTGGATGCTTATCAGATTGATATTGATAACCGGATTGTACTCACCAATAATTTTACTGGTGGCGGAAATGCACAGCTGCAGGCGCAATTAGATGCGGCAGGGGCAGGTACTGCTAATTTCTTTTCTAATGCTATAGACACCAGGGCAAGAGGATTGGAAACAGTACTTTCTTATAGCACAAAATTTGCCCGCAAGCATTCATTACGGGCTACACTTGCTGCTATATTTATTGACAATGAAGTGAAAAAGGGTGCAGATGGAAAGCCGATTATTAAGGCATCACCTGTTTTAATCAGCACCGGGCAATTAGGAAATTATTTTAACCGGGAAGATCAAAGTCGTATTGAAGTAGCCAATCCTAACAATAAATTAAGCCTCACATTGAATTATAAAGTGAGCAAGTTTGGGGCTATGGTTCGTTTTGTAAACTTTGGAAAAGTGGAATATCTTGATCCTTCTATTAATCCGGCTAATCCGGGTGCCTTCCCGATGAATGCATTCAATAACAATATAAGGGAAACGCTGGACCAGGTTTTTGAGTCTAAATTGGTAACCGATCTTTCATTGTCATACCAAGTGGTTAAGCAACTGGCATTGACAATAGGCGCAAACAATTTATTTGATGTCTATCAGGACAGGCACACACATAGCGGCAATATGAGTTCAGGTCGTTTTGTGTTCAGTCGCCGGGTGCAACAGCATGGATTTAACGGTGCATACTATTTTGCCAGGTTAAAATTTGAACTCCCAACTAGCAAATAACCAGTCATATTTTTTATAAAAAGGCTTTCGTTTTTTACGACAGCCTTTTTATATGCTGAGAAAAGCTGTTGCCTACATTTGCATATCTTAGCCAGCTTAAAAATAAAATTATGCAAAAACGATTCCTGGTATCAATCCTGTTTTTAATAGCTACTTATATTTCCCATTCACAATTAAAATCGCCGGAAGAATTTTTAGGATATAAAGTGGGTAGCCGCTATACCCCTCATTTTAAAATTGTAAACTATTTTCAGCATGTAGCTGCAAATGTTACTGCTTCAGTTAAGCTGCAGCAGTATGGCGAAACCAACGAGGGACGTCCATTGTTACTGACATTTATTTCTACTCCTGATAATATGAAAAACCTCGAGCAGATCAGGCTTAATAATCTACGGTTGGCCAATCTGGCAAAAGATAAAGCTGCTCCGGTTGAGGAATCAGCACCTGCCATCGTTTGGTTAAGTTATAATGTGCATGGAAACGAAACGTCGAGTTCAGAAGCAGCATTGATGACGATTTGGGCTTTGGTAGATCCATCCAATGTAAAAACAAAAGGATGGTTGCAAAATACAGTAGTAATAATAGATCCATGCGTTAATCCGGATGGCAGAGACCGTTATGTAAACTGGTTCAACTCTGTAGTTGGGAAAAATGCAAATCCTCAATTGATCTCCCGTGAACACCGGGAGCCTTGGCCGGGTGGAAGATCCAATCACTATAATTTTGATCTGAACCGGGACTGGGCCTGGCAAACACAGGTAGAAAGCAGAAGAAGGGTAAGTGTTTATAATGAATGGATGCCGCAAATTCATGTAGATTATCATGAGCAGGGTCTTAATCAGCCTTATTACTTTGCGCCTGCAGTGCAGCCTTATCATGATGTAATCACTTCCTGGCAACGAGAGTTTCAATCAACCATAGGAAAAAATCATGCAAAATATTTTGATGCAAAAGGCTGGCTATATTTTACCAAAGAAGTATTTGACCTGTACTATCCTTCTTATGGGGATACGTATCCAACCTACAACGGTGCTATCGGAATGACCTACGAACAAGGTGGTGGTGGTGCCGGCGGCGCAGCTGTAATCAATGATGAAGGAGATACACTGACATTGTTTGACAGGGCCAATCATCATTTTACCACTTCATTGAGTACGATAGAAATTGCTTCGATGAATGCAGGTAAACTGATTAAGGAATTCAGAAAGTTTTTTAATGAGGCTGTTTCCACTGGTATCGGTGAGTACAAATCATATGTTATAAAGAATAATCCAAAAGATAAAGAGAGGATTGAATCGTTACTCGAGTTATTAAATAAAAACGGAATTCAGTATGGTACTGGTTCAGGTAGTGGTAAAGGATATAATTATAATTCCGGTAAAGAAGAATCATTTTCATTTAGCAATGATATTGTGATAAGTGCCATTCAACCACGGTCAGCTATGGTAAAAGTATTGTTCGAACCAAAAGGAAAATTGGTTGATTCGGCAACGTATGATATTACAGCATGGGCTTTACCGTATGCTTATGGACTGGAAGCTTTTGCCAGCAGGGAAAAATTGAGTAGTAGTGGCTCTATCAATAAAACAATAGTTAATAATGCAGAAACAACTTATGGCTATGTCATTCCATGGAATGGTCTTCAGACGGTAAAAACAGTTGGACAATTATTGCAAAAAGGGATTTTATTACGGTATGCAGAAAACCCATTTGAAGTAAACGGAAATAAATTTGACAGAGGTGCTGTGATTGTATTGAAAACGGCAAACAGGTCCTTTGGTGATAATTTGTGGAGTGATGTAAGAAAAATTGCAGGCAATAATAACACTCAACTATACCCTGTATCAACTGGAATGGTTGATACAGGAAAAGATTTTGGTAGCAGATCTGTTCATCCGTTCAAAGCCCCAAAAGTTGCTTTGTTAACCGGTGAAGGTATTGGTTCATTAGGTGCAGGAGAAATATGGCATTTCTTTGAACAGCAGATTGACTACCCGATTACATTGATAAATCTCACTGATATTAACCGTGCAAACCTGAATGATTTCGATGTTATAATAATGCCAGATGGAAATTATCGTTTCCTTAGTGATAAAGATGGTGCTGAAAAATTTAAAGCATGGATAAGCAAGGGCGGAAGAGTTGTTGCATTAGAGGGTGCGGTTGAAGCTTTGGCAAGAGCTGAGTTTGGTATTAAATTGAAAAAAGCAGATGAGGGAGAAAAGAAAGATGACAAAAAAGAAAAAGTGAATTATGATGTGTTGAGAAAATTTGAGGATAGAGAAAGAGATGGTATTCCAAATACGACACCAGGTTCCATTTACAAAGTAGAAATGGACAATTCGCATCCGTTGGCTTATGGTTATCCTGCTTATTATTATACTCTTAAAATGGATAATAATGTGTATGAATTTATCAAAGACGGATGGAATGTTGGTGTTATTAAAAAAGATAATCAGGTGGCCGGATTTGTAGGAGCAAAGTTGAAAGAAAAATTACAGGATGGTTTAGTCTTTGGTGTTCAACAAATGGGGAATGGAACTGTAACTTATTTAACGGATGATGTAATGTTCCGTAATTTCTGGGAGAATGGTAAATTGTTACTCTGCAATGCTGTCTTCTTTGTAGGTCAGTAATATTTTCTCTCATAATATTTTGAAAAGGTCTGATGTTAAAACAGACCTTTTTTATTTAAATGGTTCAGGCTGCTTTTTCAACAAATAGTATATTCGCTTAATAATCTTTTTATAATGAAGAAATTTGTTCTGCTCATTTTAATATCTATAATTTCTTTTAGCGGAAGTATTCATTCGCAAACTCCTCCAAGCTGGACTTCTGCCGATATGTACCTTGCCATCCGCAAATTAAATGTGCTGGGTTCGGTATTATATGTAGCCGCACATCCCGATGATGAAAATACAAGACTAATCGCCTATCTCTCCAAAGACAGAATGTTACGTACCGGTTATCTATCCATGACAAGAGGTGATGGAGGACAAAACTTAATAGGCGATGAACAGGGTATTGAATTGGGGTTAATAAGAACACAGGAATTATTATCAGCCAGAAGAACAGATGGCGGCGAACAATTTTTTACAAGAGCATATGATTTTGGTTATTCAAAAACACCGGAAGAAACTTTTGATAAATGGAACAAAGAAAAAATACTAAGTGATGTGGTGTGGGTGATAAGAAAATTTCAACCGGATGTGATCGTTACAAGGTTTCCTGCTACAGGCGAAGGTGGTCATGGTCATCATACAGCTTCTGCCATTTTAGCCAATGAAGCTTACGAGGCCGCAGCTAATCCAAATCGATTTCCAGAACAATTGAAATATGTAAAACCGTGGCAGGTAAAAAGAATCATGTGGAATACATTTAATTTTGGAGGAAACAATACAACAAGAGATGATCAGTTAAAAATTGATGTGGGTGGCTACAATCCATTATTGGGAAAAAGCTATGGTGAAATAGCAGCGGAGAGCAGAAGCCAGCATAAGAGCCAGGGATTTGGTGTGCCGGCTTCAAGAGGTGAGCAATTAGAATATTTCAGTTCAACAAAAGGCGATCAGCCTTCAAAAGATTTATTAGATGGAGTAAATTTGTCCTGGAGTAAAGTTGCTGGTGGAGCTGCTATTGAAAAAATGATCAGCGATATTGCTGCTGCTTTTGATTTGTTACATCCTGATAAATCAGTCGAAAGCCTTGTGAAATTATACAAGGCCATCTTTGCACTTGCTCCGGGAAGTTGGAGAGATCAGAAACTAAAGGAAGTAGTGGAGTTGATTGCTCAATGTAGTGGCTTATTTCTTGATGCAACTACATTAGAACAGTTTGCCGTGCAGACAGACTCAATCAGAATTAATTTCTCTTTTAATAACCGGTTAGGTACAGATGCCATACTTCAACAGGTGGTGGTTGATAATTTTGATTCTTCATTTTCTAAAAAACTGGAGCGAAACCGTAACCTGAATTTTTCTAAGACATTGTATGTTCCTGCTGGTAAGCCACTCACACAGCCATATTGGCTGGCAAATAAAAAAGAAGATGGATATTTTAATGTTACTGATCAGCTGTTGATCGGGCAACCAGATGTAAGTCCATCCTTCATTGCCAATGTTGGTATAAGAATATTTGGTGAAACATTTAATTTTTCTCTGCCAGTTAAATATAAATTTACTGATCCGGTAAGAGGCGAGTTGTATGAACCGTTGGTTGTCTTGCCTCCGGTTGAATTTAATTTTGTAAACGATAATAACTTTTCAATTAATGATAGTGTGGCGAAATCACAAGTCTTTTTT
>JBBSJN010000203.1:0-5439 GCA_038257235.1 Chitinophagales bacterium | reverse complement strand
TCTTTTTCGCCACGGTACGCATAAAGTTCTGCCAAAAGATAAGTCCATTCATTTTGAAACTTATCTATGAAATTTTTCAATGCTTCATCTGCTTCTTTGGTTTTGTCCGCTCCATGATATGCAAGTGCCATTCCAAAGATTCTGAATACTTCCAGATTTTCTTCCTGCATTTCTTTCAAAGCAATTTCTGGTTTCCCCAACAATAAATAATTTCTGCCCAAATACATATGAGCCCGTTGAAACTGCGGATTTAATTCCAGTGCTTTTTTAAAATATGCAATAGCTTCTTCAGACCGCCCGGCATGCGTCAATATATTACCAAGGCTCATTTGGTACAAAGGTTTGAGCGGATCAATCTCTATACTTTTTTTATTGAAATTTATAGTTTCATCCCAGCGGCCAACTGCAAAATACAAGTTGGCCAAACTAAATAAAATCTCTGGATTCTGTGGTTCGAGACTTAACGCTTTTTGATAAGTTTCTTCTGCACCCTTCCAATCAAAATCCATGTACAGTTTCAGATCACCTAATTCGCCATAACCGATTGCAAGATTTTTGTTTAATGTTATAGATTTCATTGCAGCATTTAAGGCAATTTCACGTCCTTTTTCCCGAACAATATAATTTTGCCATGCTTGCCTTGAAACTGCGTTAGCTAGTTTTCCCCAGGCCAAGGCATTAGTAGAATCAATGGCCAATGCATGGTTATAAAAATCAACAGCTTTGGCAACATTTTCTTTATCCAGTTTATCATAAAAATAATTTCCCTGCAGGATAAGATTATATGCTTCTATATTGCCGGTGCCGGAAATTTTTACTGAAGGAACTTCAAGGAGTTTAAGTTTCAACTGCAGAACCACAGCTTGTGCTATTTCGTCCTGTAATTTAAAAATACCTTTTAAGTCACGGTCATATGTTTCACTCCACAAGTGAGAACCATCAGAGGCTTTTATCAACTGGGCTGTTACACGAATCTTATTTCCATCTTTGCGTACACTGCCTTCCAGCAAATGAGCAACTCCCAATTTTTCAGCAATACTGCGCAGGTCTTCATTCTTTCCCTTGAAGGAGAAGGAAGAAGTACGGCCAATCACTTTCAGTTCAGGAATTTTGGCAAGTAGATTGAGCAGTTCCTCGCTCAGGCCATCACTGAAATATTCCTGGTCTTTGTCGTTACTCATATTAACGAAAGGAAGAACGGCAATAGACTTATCAATTTCTTCTTCAACATTTGAAGGAATATTTTCTTTAGTAGTTTTTTGAAAACCATTATAAATAAAATAGCCCGATGCTAAAATTAAAACTGCTCCTATAAAAAATAACACAGGCTTTCTATACTTTTGAGTTTTACTTTCAGTTGATGTATAAACAGGTTTGGAAGCTATAATGCCTTCTGCTTTCACCTGGTAAATTCGAACAGGTTCTTTTACATTTTTAAGAGTTGTTGTTTTTACAAACTCAGTGTCAATATCATTTTTATTAACAACATTATGATGAACCGACTCTGAAATCCATATTCCACCAGGTGTTGCCAATGCCTGTATCCGTGAAGCGATATTTACTCCATCACCAAATACATCCTCGTTTTCAAAAACTACTTCGCCCAAATGAATACCGATCCGTAATTGAAAATCTTTTGCATCATTACAGGCCTGCTGAATTTTTATAGCTGCATTCACTGCGTCCGAAACGGTATTGAAGCTTGCCATCACCCCATCTCCAAGTTCTTTTATCCATCTTCCATTGAATTCTTCAATAATTGGTTTTTGCAGTTGCCGGTTTTTATTCAGTAATTCAAATGCTTTTTTTTCATCATTGCCCATCAACGCCGTGTACCCGACGATGTCGGTGAACATGATGGCGGCGAGCTGGCGGGTTTGAGACATTTGAAATGAGCTTTAATAATGATGAATATACCTATAAGGTATTTCATACTATCCTTTTTATCAACATTCTTTTTCCAGCACAGCAACAATCTTTGCATAATATTCTCTTGCCCGCTGCGGAGTGCTGCCAACGCATACCACACCCAATTTTCCGTGTTGTGATAATGCTCCAATCAAATGGAACATCACTCCTTCCTGTGAAGTGCCATCGTAATGCAGATCATTCACCATGGCAATATCAATCAGATCATGCGGACTTAATCCTTTGTAATTGTCGTTTTTCAAATTATCTGAACAAAAATAATATCGAACCAAATGACCTTTTGATGTATAATACTTTCCATCTTCAGTATTATATTTTCCATCAGTTAAAAATTGCAACATCAAAAACGGGTGTGTAGTTCCTCCTTTGCGAAGATTGATTTCGATTGGGTAATGTTTCCAACCCCGTCCGACTGGGTCATCCCCGCCTGAATGATCAGATCGGGCAGGCGGGCGGGCTTCTTTTTCCTTCACCGAAATAAAATCAACGGCAAATCTTCCCAATACACCTCGTTGTTTTAATGCATCTGCAACTTTTAAACCCATAACGCCTAATTCAACCGCATATTCTACTGATGCCGGAAAATGTGCTCCGAAATAAACCTGTCCGCTTTCGCCGCCTAACTCCTGATCATGAGTTGAAATAATTTCAATATGACCTGTTGGTGTAATCCTGCACTGAACCGATGGCGATTCTTTAACATCGCCTTCCAGAAACTCTTCCACAATACCACCCATAGTTTTATACTTTTCTAAAAAGACCGTATAGGATAAATCAGTTGCTACCAGTTTTAAATTCTTTGGAAGATTTTCCTTTACCCATGCTTTTAAGTCTTTAGCTTCTTCTGATCCGCTATAGGAGAATACCGCATTACCATCGCCAGAAAAGCCATCATTTACTTTTACTACACCTTTTTTTAATGACGGATTATTTTCTTTCATTTTTGTAAGGCCATCAATAATGTCTGCTTCAGTATGCAAGTCTTCAAATCCCGGAGGAACTGCTAAATCACATTCTCTGAAAATTTTACGGCCATTACTTTTACTTCCAAGATCATACAAATCAGGATCGCATCCATAAATGGGTATTTGCAACTGGACGGCTAATGATCTTTCTTTTTCTGTAACAATAAAGCAAGACATATGTGCTTCATGATCCGATGGAATAAAATCTCTTATCCGCTGCATCAATCTCGGTCTCTCCAATATTTTTTCAATCAGCGGCTTGTGCGATGAATCGTGACAACTTAATAATGTCAACCTGCTTTTTGCATGATAGCCTGTTATACCTGGCAATAAATGCAGATAATAATCTACAATGATCGGATCAATCGTTTCGCTGGTAATATAAATGACGTTGGTACGGGGCATCCGTAACAACATCAGCATACAAAGCAAACGTTCTTCATAATGATTAACTCCGCTTATTTTGGAAAGAATTTCGGTATCCATCGTTAATGATGGAATGATAATGACTGTTCTTGGTGCCAGTTTATCAGGAAATATATGTTCGAATTGCCGAGGAAACCTTTTCTGAATTTTCTTGAACTCTATAGCTTCTGCCACCGAATCCCTGACCGGCAAATCGGTGTTACTCTTTGATTGGTTATTTTTTTTTGTTGTAGCCATTTGCAGTCAATTTTTCAAAACGGTTGATGGCTATGAATATACTGATAATCTGCTATTTTGATTTTAAAGCTGTATCAGATATCTACGCATCATGCCCCATCCATAATGCACCACCAACAGAATTGCGGGAAGCTCCTGATCCGGACGCAAATACGTTGTATTCTTCTCTCCATCTGAGCACACCCATAAATGCACACAACATCGGTTTATTGATTACACTTATTCCTGTTTCATCTGCAAATTTCTGATGTAATAAATCCCAGTTTCTTTCATTTCCCCCCAAAGCTGCATCTATGCTGAAGAAATCAGTTACAACTGGCAGTCCTGTCAAAGCTGCAATGGCTGCACCATCACCTAATTGTGCCGTCAACTTTTCCTTTGGCAGATGAAAGGCAGTATGACCAACTGATGCAATAACAGCGACTTTATACTGTAGCTGGTTTTCTTCGATAAATTTATTTGTCTGTTGCCCTGTATAATGTCCATATTCTGTATCTAATAACAAATAATCTTTTGCAGAAAGATTAGCTGCGTTTTGCAATTTCGAAATCCATTCATCGGTATAGGCATAGCAATCTGCTTTTAAGATTTCAAACGTCCATTTGCCTGCTTGTTCCTGAAATTCCACAAATACAATATCCAGTCCATTCAATGAATTTCCACTCATTAAACCAATTGCCCTGTAAACCATAGTCTTATTTTTGATTGCAGATTTTTCCTGCCCGCCATCAAAAATATATATTTGTAATGGTCAGGCGGGGATTTTAGATTTGCTGGTAGCAGCAATTCTTGCAAAGTTTTGGATTGTTTTACAATATTCAATCAACAATATTAAATATTCAATAAGATGATAGTAAATCTAAGTCAGCAACATTCCTTGATAAGCAATTGGGTAAGTGAATTACGAAATGTGGATATACAAAATGACCGGATGCGGTTTCGCCGAAACCTGGAACGTATTGGCGAAGTGGCTGCTTATGAAATAAGTAAAGTTTTGCCTTTTGAAGAAAAGGAAATTCAGACGCCACTGGGAACAGCCATACATAAAATGCTTAAAGAACAGCCTGTTCTGGCAACGATTTTGAGAGCAGGTCTGCCATTGCACAATGGTATTTTAAATTATTTTGACCAGGCGGATAATGCGTTTATTTCTGCTTACCGGAAACACAATAAAGATGGTAGTTTTGAGATCAGTCTTGATTATGTTTCTTGTCCTGAATTGGAGAACAGGGTTATTATTATTTCTGACCCGATGCTTGCGACAGGCTCATCTCTCGTTAAAACAATTCATTATTTAAAAGAAGAAGGCCGGCCAAAGGAAATCCATATTGTTGTTGCTATTGCTTGTACTGTCGGAATTGAATATGTTCATCGAGAAGAACCTTCAGTAACTATATGGTGTGGCGATATTGATGATGAGTTAACTGCCAAAGGATATATCGTTCCCGGACTAGGTGATGCCGGAGACCTTGCTTTTGGTACAAAAGTGCAGATGTAGAGAGAGGTTTCGGGTTTTGAGTTACGAGTCTTAACCCCAATGCTTTAGGAGTGCTACTCGTTGCTCGCAGTTAATTACTCGTAGCTTTTACAAGCAGCAATAATTCTACAAACAAGGTCTTTAAAAAGTTGTAATTTTCCAGTTCGTACCGAATATGAGGGATAATCAAATAAAAATGTAAGGTAATTTCATAATTGACAATTACGTTACAACTTGAATTTCAGCCTTTTGGTTATTCATCTTTCCGATCAGTGAAAAATATTAAATGTAGCGATGAAAAAAATTTTTTCAACCCTTACGGTTTGTGTGGCTATGGTGAGTGTTACAAATGCACAAGACCCTAATTTTTCCCAATTTTTTGCTTCTCCGTTAACACTAAACCCT
>JBBSJN010000202.1:0-5452 GCA_038257235.1 Chitinophagales bacterium | reverse complement strand
CTTAAATGAGCCAATGAGTTTTTAATTGCTTTCATACCATGGTCGAGTTGCGATACATAGCCACTGAATTCCTGTCCTACAGTTAAAGGTGTTGCATCCATAAAATGTGTACGGCCAATCTTTACCACTTTCATGTATTGCTTACTCTTCTTAGCCAGCGTATCTCTTAATTTTTTTATTCCCGGCAAGGTTGTCTCCACTAAAATTTTATATGCAGCAATATGCATTGCTGTAGGGAAAGTATCATTTGATGATTGTGATTTATTTACGTCATCATTCGGATGCAGGAACTTTTCCTTATCCGTTAATTTACCACCTTTCAAAACATGGCCACGGTTAGCAACAACTTCATTCACATTCATATTGCTTTGCGTCCCGCTTCCTGTTTGCCAAACAACCAGGGGAAAGCTATCATCGAATTTCCCCCGTCCGAACGGGCCATCCGGGCGGGCTTTTAAAATCTCGTCGCATACTTTACCTATCAATACTGTTTTATTTTTTGGTAAAACACCAGCTTCATTATTAGTGATAGCTGCTGCTTTTTTTAAAAAAGCAAATGCACTGATAATTTCTTTCGGCATTCTGTTAATATCCTGGGCAATTTTAAAATTGTCAATACTGCGTTGTGTTTGGGCACCATATAGTGCATCAACAGGCACTTTTACCTCTCCCATGGTGTCTTTTTCTATTCTGTATTCCATTTTGTAAATTGTGTTTAAATAAACGTAAAGGTAATCGAATCTGCAAAGTAAATTGCTTTAAAATCGTATTGATAAATCCGTATTTTTAATATGCTGCTGATTGAAAATTAAAAGTTTGTTATGAAAATCCTTCTTTTCTGTATTTCATTCCTTATGTCAGTTACATTGTTTGCGCAACGGCAAACAGAGAATATTATCATTATAACAACCGATGGTTTTCGTTGGCAGGAAGTTTTTAAAGGCATGGATTCTGCTTTAGCAAACAATCCGACTTTCAATCAGGGAGATAGTGAATATATTTTCAAAACTTATTGGAGCAGTGATGAGGGGGAAAGAAGAAAAAAGTTACTGCCATTTTTATGGAGTACAGTTGTAACGAAAGGACAGATTTTTGGAAACAGAACCGAGGGAAGTAAAGTGAATATTGCTAATCCTTATTGGTTCAGTTATCCGGGTTATAGCGAAATATTTACCGGTTATGCAGATACCGCCATCAACAGCAATGCTTATCCTCCCAATCCAAATGTTACGGTGTTGGAGTTTTTAAACAAGCAACCGAAATTAAAAGGTAAAGTGGCGGCCTTTGCTGCCTGGGAAGCTTTCGACAGAATTTTAAACGAAGAAAGAAGTGGAGTGCCTGTTTTTTCAGCATTTGATCAATTAGGAGGAAAGAATCCAACGGTAAATGAAAAATTGATGAATGCGATGTTACAAAATTCTCATAAGCCCTGGGGAGAAGATGAGTGCCTGGATATGTTTACACATTATGGAGCTATTGAATATTTAAAAACCAAAAAGCCCAAAGTGTTATACATTGCTTATGGCGAAACAGACGAATGGGCACATGGCGGCCAATATCGTTTCTATCTCGATGCAGGAAAGCAGGTAGATGCATGGATTAATGATATCTGGAATTATGTACAGTCAGATCCGGTTTATAAAAATAAAACAACATTACTGATAACATCTGATCATGGAAGGGGAGATGCAGTAAAAACAGAATGGACCAGTCATAATAATAAAATACAAGGCGCTGATGAAATATGGTTTGCAGCTATCGGGCCAGATGCTCCGGCCAGGGGAGAAATAAAATCAGCTATGCAACTGTATCAGCAGCAATTTGCTCAAACTATAGCCAAAATTTTAGGATACACCTATTCAGCAAAGCATCCCATAGCTGATGAAATTCTTTATCTGTTTAAAATGAAGAAATAAAATCTGCCAATTAATCAAATAAAAAAACAAACAGATGAAAAAAATCTGGACTGGTTTATTTTTAATTATTGCAATAAGTAGCATTGCACAAAATAGTTTTCAATCGCCGTTGCCTACAAAGCAGCAATTGGCCTGGCAGGAAAAAGAATTCTATCTTTTTATGCATTTCGGACCAAATACTTTTACAAGTAAGGAATGGGGCGAAGGAAACGAATCGCCGGAAATATTCAATCCTTCTGAAATGGATACCAGGCAATGGTGTCGCATTGCAAAAGAAGCTGGTGCAAAAGGGATTATTATAACTGCCAAACATCATGATGGCTTCTGCCTTTGGCCAAGCGAATATTCTGAACATACTGTAAAAAAAAGTAAGTGGAAAAAAGGTGATGGAGATGTATTGAAAGAGTTGTCAAAATCTTGCAGGGAGTTTGGATTAAAGTTTGGCGTTTATATTTCTCCATGGGACAGGAATCATCCTGATTATGGCACAGAAAAATACAATGATGTTTTTGTTGGGATGCTAAAAGAGCTTTTGAAAAACTATGGCCCGGTCTGGGAACTATGGTGGGATGGTGCAAATGGACCAAACCCCCGCCTGACCGATTCAGTCGGGCAGGGCAAAAAACAAGTTTATGATTGGCAACGGTATGAAAAAACAGTCAGGCAACTTTCTCCTTCCACAGTTATTTTTAGTGATATTGGCCCGGATATTCGTTGGGCGGGAAATGAAAAGGGAATTGCTGGTGAACCCAATTGGAATTTTTTAGATACTGCTGGTTTTAAAAGGGGCCTGGGTGCTCCACCAACTGATACGCTTAATCAGGGAAACTATTATGGCAAACAATGGATACCTGCTGAATGTGATGTAAGCATTCGGCCGGGTTGGTTTTGGCATGCAAAAGAAAACGATCAGGTAAAAACCGGAGAACAACTTTTTGATATTTATTTAAAGTCTGTTGGTCGTGGAGCCAATCTTTTATTAAATGTGCCGCCCGATAGCAGAGGGTTAGTACATGAAAATGATTCGGCTTCGTTAATCGCATTTAAAAAATTGCAGGATAATAGTTTTAGAGAGAATATTCTTAAACAGGCTGATACTTATTATCAATTTAGTCAGAAGGATTTTAGAAGTAAGCCTTTACTACTTCGTGGGTTTGATACCACATCTGCTTATTATGGAATCAATCTTCAGAATTTTATCGTTGACTTTCATAAATCCGTAACGATTAATTGCATCGCATTAAGGGAAGCGATTCATCTTGGACAAACAGTTAGAAAATTTAGTATTGTGTTATACAACGGTGATAAGGCAGTTGGTGAAGTACAAGGAACAAGTGTAGGGAGAAAAAGAATTCTGACTTTTCCGGCAACCACTGTTACTTCATTCAGAGTATATCTGGAAGATGCGCAAGGTAATGACAATATAACAGGAATAGCTGCTTACCTGATCGATGAGAAATTGATTGAAAAATAAATTGTGGCAGAGTTATTGCCTCTTTTACTAAATCAGAAAATGCTTAGATACACTATCATATTTACAAAAAAATTATTCCTTGTTTTTTCAACTGTTCAGTTTTTCTCAGGTTGTATGGATGCTCAACAACCTGCGGACAAAACGTTAGCAAATAAAGACAGTATAAACACTTCAGCAGGAAACTATGTACAACCTACAGTTAAACCTTATGTAATTGCTGGAAATATTGAAACAGGTAAAACAAGGCCAGCAGAGGTATTGACTTTTGCTAAAACGCTGATTGGTGTTCCGTACCTATATGCTTCTACTGAACCGTTAAAAGGATTTGATTGCTCTGGTTTTATCACTTATGTATTTAATCATTTTAATATAGCTGTTCCCCGTTCATCAATTGACTTTACCAATGTAGGAAAGGAAATAGATTACAGCAATGCAAAACCCGGCGATTTAATTTTATTTACGGGTACCGATAGCACTATTCACTTAGTAGGCCATATGGGCATTGTGGAGAGTGTTGAAAACGGCCTATTGAAATTTATTCACTCAACTTCGGGTAAGGCAAAAGGTGTAGTTATAACTGAGTTTGGGGAGTACTACAAAATCAGGTTTGTAAAAACAATTCGCATTTTTCCTGATCAATTCTTTAAATAATAGTTATAGCAACAGTTTAATGTAATGACAATAATGTTCAAAGCTATCGTATGCTTAGCTGGGCTTTTGTTGCTGAATAATAATACATATGCACAACGAAAAGATCAGCGTATGGAAAAACAGCAAAGAAAATATTACAAAGCCTTTCTGGTTATGCATACAGAAATAAGCCGGGAGAAAATGGCGGTTTTAGGCTGAAACACAGTGTGGGCAATACTCCCGGCAACTCAGAAGTAGATGTGCCGCTTACTTATGCTGACTATTACTTTCTGGAAGCCTTACTACGATATAAGAATTGGTATATGCCGGAAAGAAAATAATTACTTCCCTTTAAAGATTGCTTTTCTTTTTTCCAGAAATGCAGAAGTGCCTTCCTTCATATCTTCTGTGGCAAATGCATTACCAAATTCTTCAATTTCCAATGCGTATCCATCTTTTGTTTCATCATAAACTGCATTGGCAGCTTTGATGCAGCCTGCAATTGCCAACGGTGCTTTTGAATTAATTGTGTCGAGAATTTTTTTGGTATGCTCCAATAATGTTTCTGCTGTAGTTACATAGTTTGCCAATCCAAGCTGTTTGGCTTCGTTCGCATCAATCATATTAGCACTCATCAGTAATTCCATGGCTTTGCCTTTGCCGATTAATTGTACCAATCGTTGTGTGCCGCCATAGCCAGGAATCAAACCAAGATTTACTTCTGGCTGCCCAAACTTTGCATTTTCGCTGGCTACACGAAAATGACAAGCCATAGCTAATTCACATCCGCCGCCGAGTGCAAAGCCGTTTACTGCTGCAACAATAGGTTTAGAACAATTTTCAATTCTTGCAAAAATATCCTGCCCTCTCTTGGCCAATGCCATGGCGGCTTTTTTATCCAAACTGCCAAACTCACTGATATCTGCGCCAGCTACAAATGCCTTGGGTCCGGCACCGGTAATGATGGCTGATTTGATTTCACTATTGTTTTCTATTTCTGTTACTGCATTATTCAAATCTGTAAATACAGCTGCGTTTAAAGCATTTAATTTATCGGGTCGGTTGATGGTGATGATGTAGATGCCGTTTTCTAAGGAGGCAAGTAGTGTTTTATAGCTCATAAAAAATTATTAGTTAGCCGAAGATAATGCAACATTTTCAATGAGGGTTATTACGATTGTTTAAAAGCGGTAAGGCGAAAATCAGCTTTAAATTTTCAAAAAAATTACTTTTTGTCTTGATACAAAAAGTAACAAAAAAATCAAGGCAAAACAGTGGTACTCTAAAAATAACATGACCCTGCTTGTTTTGCCTTTGAGAAATTAAAATAAGTTGTGATTTGCTTTCAGTTCTTTGCTTAGATTTGATTAACAACAACAACTTTTTTTGCACATCGTTAGCATCTATTGTTGTGATTTGCTTTCAGTTCTTT
>JBBSJN010000201.1:0-5455 GCA_038257235.1 Chitinophagales bacterium | reverse complement strand
TGCATCACCACCACCCGGGAATTCCGGCCATTGGTGCACAGCTTCAACTAATACACCTACATTCCTGGTACGATGTTGAACAGGAGGTCTTTTAATTTTAGTCTCTTCAACGATTTCTTTCCGCTTTTTAGGAGGAGCATCGTTTATTATATATCCACCATTCTCTTTAATTAAGACAATAGGTAGTTGCTTATATTTTTCAAAGTAATCATAAGCATCCTCCATTCTATCTGCAAACTCCTTTAACCGATTATCAGTTTTCGTAAGTGTCTCCAGGTACTTTACACTTTTGTCTTTGTCGAACCGTACAGGGAAAATATGTACAGGAATAAAATCCTGTCCTTGACTTTTACTGAATGCGGCCAGCACATATAGTTCATCAATTTGCTGATCGGTGATAGGTATGCAACCAACAGTTACACAACTGCCATGTATATAAATTGCACTTCCCGGCCTTATGGCATCACTAAGAATTTTATCCGAAGCGTTTGGATAATTCAAACCAAGGGATAAATAGTAATTGCTTTTAGGATTGAACTCATTGATATAATAAAAGCCTTCCGGCACCTGAAAATCCCCTTCTATTCTTTTCGGGCCGAGTGTTCCGGCCAATGCACACACTTTATATGTTTTAAATAATTGGAACTTGTCCTTCAAATCATTCTTCACCCATACTTCCAACTGGCTGTCATATTTAAATGAACGGACATACATATACTTTGCCGGCCATTCCAGTTTCTTAGCTTCGAATTGCTTTTGCAACGTATCCTGCTTCTTCTGAAAAGCCTCACTTGGCCTTGGAAAATTCCGCTGGTAATCAATAAAAGAAAATGAGTTTGTGCCGCCTTTTGAAGGTGGTTGAGCAATCGTTATAATTGTAAATGCTGTACTAAAAAAACAAATAATCAGGTTCTTCATAATATATTCAATAAAATTAACGGCAGGTGACTATTAATAGTATTATCCTGTTCATAAATTATTGATAAAGATAACCAAAATGAAAGAAGCAAAACAGGTGTAACTCAGGTTATTAACAGTTCTTATCAGATGTTTATAAATTCCCTCTTGCATCCTGCTCTCTTTCCAGTGCTTCAAACAAGGCCTTGAAATTTCCTTTGCCAAAACTTTGTGCCCCTTTTCGCTGTATAATTTCGATAAATAAAGTAGGCCTGTCTTCCAATGGTTTGCTAAAAATTTGTAACAAATAGCCTTCATCATCTCTGTCAATAAGAATTCCCAATCGTTGCAATGGTTCCAGGTCTTCATCAATTTTCCCTACACGGTCAAGCACTGTCTCATAATAACTGTCAGGAATATTCAGGAAATCAATTCCTCTTTTTTGTAATTCAGTTACTGTAGCTACAATATCAGCGGTGGCAATGGCGACATGCTGCACTCCTTCTCCATTATAAAAATCCAGATACTCTTCCACCTGGCTTTTCTTTTTTCCTTCTGCCGGTTCGTTAATTGGAAATTTCACATACCCGTTTCCATTGCTCATTACTTTGCTCATCAATGCAGAGTACTCTGTAGAAATATCATTATCGTCAAAACTTAAAATATTGCGGAAGCCCATCACATCTTCATAAAACTTAACCCAGGGATTCATCTGATTCCAGTCAACATTACCTACACAATGATCTACATATAACAAACCTGTTGAAGTTGGATTGTAATTCGTTTTCCATTCTTTGAACCCTGGCATGAAGACGCCGCTATATTTTTTTCGCTCAACAAATAAATGCACCGTGTCGCCATAGGTGTGAATACCGCTTAGCACCACTTCGCCATCAGCATCTTTTAAAATTGCTGGTTGCATATATGCTTTTGCGCCTCGCTTGGTCGTTTCATCAAAAGCACTTGTAGCATCATCCACTTTCAAAGCAATCACTTTTACTCCATCTCCATGTTTGTAAATATGCTCTGCAATCGGGTTATCAGTTCTTAATGGTGTCGTGAGCACAAATGTGAGTTTGTTCTGGCGAATCACATAGCTCACTTTATCCATCATGCCAGTTTCGGGTCCGGCATAAGCCAATGACTGAAACCCAAATGCAGTTTTGTAAAAATGAGCGGCTTGCTTGGCGTTACCTACATAAAATTCTACATAGTCAGTTCCATGCAATGGAAGAAAATCTTTTTGAGTTGCTTTATTTGCATCGGGTGCTGTTGTTGAGTTCATGATTTTGAAATTTTGAAATGAGAAAATTGTTACAAGACATAGCCGAAAAAACGGCGAGTTCAAAATCAATTGCTATCCATTGCCAATGCTTCCATCAGCAAACTGAAATGTCTGCGATGATCAGAGAAGAGTTTATGTGGATAATCGGGAAGCATTGGGCAAATTTAATCAAAAACTCATCGATATTGCTTGGTTATCACTTATTATCTTTGCGCCCATGCAAAGAATAGGAATTCTCGGTGGCGGCCAGCTGGGCAAAATGTTACTACAGGCAGCAGCCAATTACCCAGTTGAAACATTTGTACTCGAAAATGTTGTTGAATGTCCGGCGTCACATCTTTGCCACCATTTTACCAAAGGTGATATAAAGGATTTTGATGCGGTTTACAATTTTGGAAAAGGATTAGATGCTATTACTATAGAAATTGAAAATGTAAATGTGGAAGCATTGGAAAAATTAGAAACCGAAGGTGTAAAAATTTTTCCCAAACCATCGGTATTGAAAACGATCAAGAATAAAATTCTGCAAAAACAATACTATGAACATCACCAGATACCAAGCCCCCAATTTATCATTACAAATAATCTAGCAGAACTAAACCAGCAGGAAGAATTTTTACCTGCTGTACATAAAATCGGCGAAGGTGGTTATGATGGCAAAGGTGTTCAATTACTGAAAACAAAAGAAGACCTCACCAAAGGATTTGATGCTCCATCAGTTTTGGAAAAAATGGTGAACATCCATAAAGAGATTGCACAAATGGTGGCTATCAACGAGAAAGGAGAAACTGCTCTCTATCCACCGGTTGAAATGCTGTTTGACCATCAACTTAATCTATTAGATTATCAACTTTGCCCTGCAGAACTCGAACAAAAAACGCTTTGGAAAGTAGAAGCTATTGCACTTTCTGTAGTCCGCAATTTTAAATCAGCCGGCCTATTTGCCATTGAAATGTTTGTGGATAAAGAGGGGAATGTTTTAGTGAATGAAACTGCACCAAGGGTTCATAACAGTGGTCATCATACCATCGAGGCACATTACAGTTCGCAGTTTGATATGCTTTGGCGCATCATGCTCGGTTATCCGCTGGGAAATACCGATGCCATTCTTCCCTCTATTATGGTCAATATTATCGGGGCTGAAGGATTTTCCGGAGATGCAGAATATGAAGGTCTGGAAGAAGTGCTGAAAATCGACAATGCCTTTGTTCATTTATATGGGAAAAAGCAGACCAAACCGGGTCGCAAAATGGGACATGTGACCATTCTAAGCAAAGAAAAGCAGGAATTGATCCATCAATCGAACAAAGTAAAGAGCACTTTATTCGTAAAATCCTGATAACCATTTATCCAATTTTTAAACCGTTGATAATTCCACGATTTAAAAGCGAAATGAATCGGCGGTCTTGGCGTCTAAACATGACCCAATATCCGGTATCTTTAGTCTTATATTTTTTTACCATTGCACCTATTCATTTATGAGAATAATCATAGCTTTTTTTTTAATAATATCTTTTTTCTTAGTTAGTTGTGGCGGAAAAGATAAGAAAGATGCTTCAAAGCCTGTTGGTGGACCGCAAAAAGCTTCAGTTATGCAGGTTGACGGTTATATTGTAAGACCGCAACTCTTACAGGAAAATATTGAAGTGCCGGGAAATATCGTTGCTAACGAAGTGGCAGAAATACACCCTGAAGTATCTGGCCGTATAGTTCAATTAAATGTAGCCGAAGGAAGATATGTAGGAAAAGGAACAATGCTTGCAAAATTATACGATGGCGACCTGAGAGCTCAACTTAATAAATTTCAGATTCAACTGGCTTTGGCACAAAAAACGGAAGAAAGACAAGCCCAATTGTTGAAAATTCAGGGAATTAGCCAGCAGGATTATGATATAAGCCTCTTACAGGTTAATAGCCTGAGAGCTGATATTGGTATTTTGCAAACCAGCATTTCAAAAACAGTTGTAAGAGCACCATTCAGCGGGAAATTAGGTTTGAAAAATATAAGCCCCGGTGCATATGTATCTCCAGCCACTGTAATTGCAGTCATCAACCAAACGGATGTATTAAAACTTGATTTTAGTATTCCAGAAAAATATATTGATAAGATCAAGATTGGTCAATTAGTCACTTTTACTTTTGAAGGTTCAAAAAAACAGTTAGGCGCAAAAGTAATTGCCACCGAATCAAACATTACTGAAAACACAAGAAGCCTTACCGTTAGAGCAGCAGTAATAGGAAAAGATGCAGGATTGCTACCTGGTTCGTTTGCCAAAGTGCAATTAAGTTTTGATCCTGACCCGAACGCATTGTTAGTGCCCTCGCAAGCAGTATTACCTCAAGCTAGAGGAAAGAAAATTATTTTATATAAAGGCGGCACAGCCATATTTGCAGAAATAACAACTGGTGTAAGAGATTCATCAAGAGTGCAGATACTGGATGGCATCAATGCTGGCGATACAGTAGTTGTAACTGGTTTATTAAGTGTAAGACCGGAGGCAAAAATTCAGATCGGAAAGATTGTCAACGGGCAATGAACAATTGGCAATGGGCAATGAGTAATAAATAATAATTTAAAATTCTCCTTTTGGGGTTAGGGGTATGAACATTTCAGAAATAAGTTTACGAAGACCGGTTCTCGCTATTGTGCTGAACATTCTCATAGTGGTATTTGGCATTATCGGATTCAGATTCCTGGGCATCAGAGATTATCCGGCTATTGACCCACCGAACATCAGTGTACGAACCTCCTACCCCGGCGCCAATGCAGATATTATTGAAACACAAATTACCGAACCTTTAGAAAAAGCGGTGAATGGTATTGCTGGTATAAAAAATATTACCTCCTCCAGCAGCAATGGCAGCAGTAATATAAATGTTGAGTTCAATCTTGGAATTGACCTTGAAGCAGCGGCAAATGATGTGCGGGACAAAGTATCTCAAGCTCTTCGCTCACTGCCATCTGACCTGGATGCTCCTCCGGTGGTGTCAAAATCAGATGCCAGTTCCGATGCCATTTTATCAATGACGGTACAGAGTGTTACCCTGAATCAATTACAAATGACGGAATATGCCAATAATGTATTGGTAGAAAGATTGCAGACTATTCCAGGGGTGAGTGGTATACAGATCTGGGGAGAAAAAAGATATGCGATGCGTATCTGGATCGATCCTTCTAAATTAAATTCTTACAGTATTACAGCAAATGATGTACAATCCGCTTTATTAAGAGAGAATGTAGAATTGCCATCGGGAAAAATTTCAGGAAACAAT
>JBBSJN010000200.1:0-5489 GCA_038257235.1 Chitinophagales bacterium | reverse complement strand
GTTTACCGGCGGACCGGACGATCGTTATATGACTCAATACATTGTAACGGGCATCGGTCATTTGAAAAAGCTGAATGCCATCGCCAAAGGTCAGGATGACAAAATGAAATCAATACTGGCAACAGCTATTCCTTATTTAGATAGAAAAATAAAAGAGGACTATGACAATCTGGTCAAGTCTAAAACAGATCTGAAAAAATATACTCCGGGATATACAACGATTCAGTATTTATACATGAGAAGTTTCTTCCCTGAATATAAAATTACAGAAGCTTCGATGACGGCGTATACATATTTCCGTGGAAGAACTCAGCAAACATGGGTTGGACAAAATAAATACATGCAGGGCATGATTGCATTAGCATTACACAGAACAGACGATGCAAAAACTCCTGCTGCCATTCTTAAATCGTTGAAAGAAACTTCTATCAACAATGAAGAACTGGGAATGTATTGGAAAGACCAGACTAGAGGGTGGTTCTGGTACCAGGCACCAATTGAAACCCATGCTTTATTAATCGAAGCTTTCCAGGAAGCAGGTAAAGACACGAAAACTGTTGATGATTTGAAGACTTGGTTATTAAAAAACAAACAAACCAATAACTGGAAAACAACGAAGGCAACCGCCGAAGCTTGTTATGCATTATTGTTGCAAGGAACAGAATGGTTGAGCAGCGAACCTATTGTTGAAGTAAAACTGGGAAACACTACAATTAAATCAACCGATGTTGGCCAAGAAGCCGGTACAGGATATTTCAAAAAAGTGATTGAAGGGAATAAAGTGACTCCGCAAATGGGTAATATCAATGTTACTGTTACATCATCTAACAAAAATGTATCGGCCACTTGGGGCGGTGTATATTGGCAGTATTTTGAAGACCTTGATAAAATAACAACAGCTGCTACTCCATTGAATCTGGTAAAAAAATTGTTCGTTGAAAAAAATACAGACCGTGGCCCAGTCATCACACCAGTAAAAGATGGCGATGTATTAAAGGTTGGCGATAAAATAAAAGTAAGAGTAGAACTTCGTGTAGATCGTGACATGGAATATGTACACATGAAAGATATGAGAGCTTCTGCACTGGAACCTGTGAATGTATTGAGCAGTTATAAATACCAGGGCGGATTGGGATATTATGAAAGTACCAAAGATGCAAGTACCAACTTCTTCTTCAGCTACTTAAGAAAAGGAACTTATGTTTTTGAATATCCTTTGTTCGTAACACATACGGGTAATTTCAGTAATGGCGTTACAACGATACAGTGTATGTATGCACCGGAGTTTACTTCTCATTCAGAAGGTGTGCGGATAACAGTCGAATAGAAGGAAATTTGCCACGAAGGCACAAAGTCACTAAGCTTTAAACTTTGTGCCTTCGTGTCTTTGTGGCAATCCTATTTTTGTAATATGGAAGTAGATTATCTTATTATAGGTCAGGGAATAAGTGGAACATGGCTTTCTTATTATCTGCAGAAAGAAGGAAAGAGTTTCATCATCATTGATAATAATTTTTCAAATTCCCCTTCCAGAATTGCAGCAGGCATTATCAATCCTGTTACTGGCCGCAGACATGTAGAGGTTTGGATGGCCGATGAAATAATTCCTTATGCTCATAATGCATATACACAATTAGGAAACGAACTTGGTATCACTGCTATCTCGCAAAAAAACATAATCGACTTTTTTCCAAGTCCTCAAATGCGGGTAAGCTTTATACAAAGGATAGAAGAAAAAGCGGCTTATGTCAGCGAATATCCAGAACAAGAATATTTCAGAAAAAGTTTCAATTATGATTTTGGTTGTGGAGAAATCAATCCGGTTTTTACTGTACATCTTGATTCATTATTATTTGCCTGGCGAAATTATTTAATTGAAAAGAATTTATTGCTTGAAGAAGAATTTGAAATCAATCAGTTGAAACTATCCGTAAATAAAATTCAATACAAAGACATCACTGCCAGTAAAATCATACTCTGTGATGGAGTTACCAGTACAAAAAACCTATATTTCAACCTGTTGCCTTTTGCACCCAACAAAGGCGAAATGCTGCAGGTAGAAATCCCAGACCTGCCAACTACAAATATTTATAAAAAAGGGATGATGCTTGCTCCACTCTCCACACTCGGTTTGTGGTGGATAGGCTCCAACTATGCATGGGAATTTGATAATCCCGATCCTACTTCCATCTTCAGAGAAAAAACGGAAGCACTTTTAAGAGAATGGCTTAAAGTTCCTTTCAAAGTAATTGATCATTTGGCAGGCATCCGCCCCGCAACATTGGAAAGAAGGCCATTCGTTGGTTTACATCCGCTATATCCAAACATTGGCATTTTGAATGGCATGGGAACTAAAGGCTGTTCTTTAGCACCCTATTTTGCAAAGCAACTAACTGATCATTTAGTTTCCGGCAAAATAATTAATCCTGAAGCAGCTATAAGTCGTTTTCAAAAAATTCTTTCCCGAAAAACCATCTGATTATTTCAAATCTTTATTTTTATTACTCATTTCAAATAAAAACCACACCATGAATTCTCCTGATGAATCTATCTATGCAGTGCCTGCCAATTTTCGAAGAATGGAAAATATGCATGTTGTTTTCTGGCTTATAAAAGATATAAGCTGGTGTATGATATGGAAAGAGCTGGGCATCATTATGATAATTCCCACACTATCCATTGCTATCTGGATCTCCTGGAAAAACAGGCAGATGAAATCTGAACTGGCACATAACCTTGCAATTGTTTTCTGGATATCAGCCAATTCTTATTGGATGATCAGTGAGTTTATGGCATTTGATGAAATGGAGATCTGGCGAGAGTTTACCGGTAAACATATTTCCCTTATTCCATTTGTAGCTGGTGTGGTCATTTTAGCCTGGTATTACCTGGTGCAACGGCCTAAGGAAATAAAATTGAATAAAACTGTTACGATGTAATCGCCAATTGCCTTTTTCTTTTCGCTTCTTTAAAATAGCGGCGGAGATAGTAAATGATGGTAAGGGTAAGCATGGTGGACGGATTTAAATTGGCTTCTTTCTAATAGGGTTTGAATTCGATAATAAATTTAATCAACAGTTTGGCAATTTGCAAGCCGGCGGGCATTTATCTTATCTTTGCCACCATCTGGCGGGGTTTTAATAGTCATAAACACTTAACAGCAAATCATTTAAATTTCCAGGTATCATGTACAGAACTCACACTTGTGGCGAATTAAGATTAGAAAATAAAGGAACTGAAGTAACTCTTGCCGGCTGGGTGCAAACTATTAGAAAATTCGGCGCCATCACTTTTATTGATCTGCGTGACAGATACGGCATCACTCAATTATTGTTTGGTGAAGATTTGAATAAACAACTCGAAGAAAATCCGTTGGGAAGAGAATTTGTGCTGCAGGCAACCGGAACGGTGAATGAACGGAGCAATAAAAATCCAAACATACCAACCGGCAATATTGAAATTGTAGTTACATCTTTTAAGATATTAAACAAATCTGCAGTACCTCCTTTTACAATAGAGGATAAAACGGATGGCGGTGATGATCTGCGGATGAAATATCGTTACATGGATTTGCGGCGCAATGCTGTAAAGAAAAATATAGAACTACGCTATGCCGTAAACCGTGCGGCCAGAAACTATTTGCATAACCAGGGATTTATGGATATTGAAACTCCATTCCTGATTAAATCTACACCGGAAGGAGCAAGAGATTTTGTAGTACCGAGCAGAATGAATCCCGGACAGTTTTATGCATTACCTCAATCGCCTCAAACATTCAAGCAATTATTAATGGTGAGTGGCTACGACCGCTACTACCAGATTGTAAAATGTTTCCGTGATGAAGATTTGAGAGCAGACCGTCAACCAGAGTTTACACAGATAGATTGTGAAATGGCATTTGTAGAGCAGGAGGATATCCTGAATATGTTTGAAGGAATGGTAAAATCCATCATTAAAGATGTAAAAGGAATTGATTATACGGAAACATTGCAACGGATGACCTGGGAAGATGCCATGTGGAATTATGGTAATGACAAACCGGATATCCGTTTTGAGATGAAAGTGCTGAATTTGAAATTTCCAACACATGCATTTGCTGACAAGACCTCCCCTCTCGCCTCAGGCGAGACCGAAGGAGGGGCTTCAGTCTCCGCATTATTAAAAAGTGATTTAATGCCGGTAACAGATGATGAAAGCATTCCTGGGAAAATTAGTTTAGGCTTCAAAGTATTTGATGAAGCTGAAACTGTTGTTGCAATCGCTGTTCCCGCTTGCAGCGAATATAGCCGTAAGCAAACGGATGAATTAACAGAATGGGTGAAACGTCCGCAGATAGGAATGAAAGGCCTGGTATTTATTAAAGTAAATGCCGATGGTACTTTTAAAAGCAGCGTAGATAAATTTTATTCTGAAGAAAAATTAAAAGCTATTGCTGAAGCTGCCAATGCAAAAGCAGGCGATTTGGTTTTAATACTTGCTGGTGCAGAAGAAAGAACAAGAAAAGCCATCAGCGATTTGCGGATGGAAATGGCAACCCGTTTAGGCTTAAGAAAAGATGATGAATTCAAATTATTGTGGGTGTTAGATTTTCCCTTATTTGAATACGATGAAGAAGGCAATCGTTGGGTAGCCCGTCATCATCCGTTTACTTCTCCAAAACCTACTCAGATAGAAACGATGATCAATAATAACCCTGTTATTCCTGCCCGTCCGGCAGGCGGGGAGAATGCTTCGCAATACTTAAAACATCCTTATGCCAATATAAAAGCCAATGCGTATGATATGGTGTTGAACGGTAATGAAATTGGTGGAGGCTCAATCAGGATTCACCAGAGAGAGTTACAGGAAAAAATGTTTGCTGCCCTGGGAATGGATGAAGCAGAGCAGCTACACAAATTTGGCTTCTTGCTAGGTGCATTTGAATACGGTGCTCCGCCACATGGTGGTATTGCGTTTGGCTTCGATCGTCTTTGTGCTATCCTTGGCGGCAGCGAAATCATCCGTGACTTTATTGCTTTCCCAAAAAACAATTCCGGCCGAGATGTGATGCTCGATGCTCCTGCTACCATTGATGAAAAACAGTTTGAAGAATTGCAGATCAAGTTGAATTTGAAGTAGGAGAACACGGATAACACTTAAGTCTTATTCAATCAACTTATGAGATTAAAAAAATAGATTCTGGCTATTTCGAAGAAGAATAACAAATTTTAGGATCTATCATTTTGCGAAGCAAAATACAATCTGTGTTCATCCCTCTAATCTGTGTCATCTGTGTTCCTGTATTAAAATCAGGAATTCAATAATTGTTCTAAAACAGTAGCCACTTTCTCCCCATCCGGCAACATCGCTTTCTCCAATCCAATATTCATTGGCACAGCAGGAGTATTTAATGCGCCAAGCACTTCCACCGGTGCATCTAAGAATTGAAAACAGTTTTTAGAAATTCGTCCGGCCAATGCTTCGGCAAAAGAATTATTTTGTTGCTCTTC
>JBBSJN010000199.1:0-5558 GCA_038257235.1 Chitinophagales bacterium | reverse complement strand
TAATTAATGCAAATAAAAAGCTGAGATTTTTCTCAGCTTTTTTCATATGAATCACATTAAAATCCTTTCTTTTTTCCCGATTCCAACGCCGGTAATTTATAATTATCCAAAACAGATTTCTGGCTAATCATTTTTTCAATATCTTCTATTTTGCGGGGGGCAAAATGGGAGAGAAGCTCATAGCCATATTCTGTAATCAGTAAGTCATCTTCAATACGTACGGCAATACTCCACCATTTTTTATCGCAGTTACTTCCTTCAGGAATGTAGATGCCGGGTTCAACAGTTATTACCATATCTTTTTTCATCGTACTCATAGAACCACGGTCATGTACATCCAACCCGATATGATGGCCTAATCCATGCGGATAATATCTACCTGCTTCACTTTTACTCTTAATGATACCCAGTTTTACTAATCCTTCTGCTATTACATCCATCGCTGCTTTACTGGCATCACTCCATTTAGAACCATCTTTCAACGTTTTAAAAGCGGCTTCCTGTGCATCATATACCAACTTATAAATAGCTCTTTCTTCTATTGAGAATTTCCCATCCACTGGCACTGTTCTCGTTACATCTGCCGTGTAGCCATGATATTCTGCACCCACATCCATCAATATCATCGATGTGCCCACTTTTGTTTTTGTGTTTTCCATGTAATGAAGGATACAGCCGTTTTCGCCAGCTCCAATGATGGAACCATAACCAACGCCTTCTGCGCCATATCTTTTGTGTACATATTCATGCAAGCCTTGTATTTCCAGCTCCGACATATCAGGCCGCACAGCTTTCATTACTTCATTTTGACCCATACAAGAAATTTCTACAGCTTTGCGTAGCAGATCTTTTTCTTCAGGTGTTTTAATAGCTCTTAACTGACCTGTCAGGTCTCTGTATGCCCTTGTGTCAAATTTTGTTTGTTTAGCCAACTGCTCAGGTATTTCTGCCTTTTCTTTAAACTGTTGTACCAGATCATATAAGTCAGCATTGTCAAATCCGTTTGGAATATCATCAGGAAATCGGTCGAAGATAATTTTGGAAAATTTGGAAAAGTCGAGGTTGAAATTTTTAAAGTCAGCTCCGTTTAATGTCATATTGATCCCTAACTTCTCTTTGGCGCCTTCTGTGCCCATCCGTTTACCTGTCCATTGTTCTGCTTGTGCATTTCTTTTTTGTACAAATAATATTTCCTTGAACTTATTGCCCAAAGAATCAGTTTGCCCTTCTTTAAAAATTAATAAAAGTGAATGTGGTTCTTTATAACCACTGAAATAATACAGATCAGGGTTTTGATGATAGAGATATTCCACATCATTGGAGAATGTTCTTGTAGGAAATGCAAAAACTGCCATAACAGAATTGTCGGGCATTATAGCTCTTAGAGCTTCTCTTCTTCCTGCATGAAATTCTTTTGTAAGATAATCGGCTGGAAGGTCATCTTTGGTTTCCGATGGTGATGGCTGCGCAAACAAGTTTAGGGAAACCAGCACAAAAGCGATTGCAATAAGTTTTTGCATTGAAAAATTATTGGGTGAAAAAATGAAAAATAACTTTACACTGCTTTTTGCAGGGTAGCTAAAAATAATCTTTTTCATTCACCCTACTGAGTAATTTGGATGAGCGGCTTATATATATTATTCTTCATTTGAATCATCCTCGTAAAAGGGATTCTTGCTTCCAAGAAATTGTTCTTCCCAGGCTTTCACTGTTTCGTCAGTAAGGCATTCGATAATATCATGCAGGGTATCTTTCTTTAACTTCCACTCTGTTTCCATCGGGTCATCATATCGTTGTATAAAAAGGCAATGATCTGATGACACAGCAACTTTTATTAATGTAACAGGAGAGTCTTCTTTCATTTTTACCAGGTAATAGCAGCCTGTTTCCAGGAGATCGTAAGTGTACATTGATGCTTCCATATTCTTAGTCTTTTATTATTCTATGAGCAGGAATTTTGGGTCAGCGGGCAGTTCAAAAATAGCTATTTGAGTTTGCACTTTGATGTGATTTTTTTGCCAGAGGTCAGAGATTGTAATAATGAGACTGTAATCGACTGTATTTTAATATATTATTTGCCTTTTTTTGATTCTCCCTTGCTTTAGTTTCCTTTACTTTGCAACAAATCGGAAATAAATGGCTGAAGTTATAATCGAACTACATAATGTAAACATTTATCAGGGAAACAATCTTGTGTTGCAGGATGTAAATCTTACTGTGAATAAAGGAGAATTTGTGTACCTCGTTGGAAAGACCGGAACGGGTAAATCAAGTTTATTGAAAACATTGTATGGAGAATTGCCGCTAACTGAAGGCGAAGGAACGATTGCTGGATTTAACCTAAGAGGCATGGATTGGAAAAAAGTTCCGTACCTGCGTAGAAATCTTGGTGTTGTGTTTCAGGATTTTCAACTATTGACTGACAGAGACGTAAACAACAATCTGAAGTTTGTTCTAAAAGCAACTGGCTGGACAGATGAAAAACTAATGGATGAAAAAATAATGGATGTGCTGGATAAAGTAGGCTTAAAGGCAAAGGGATTTAAAATGCCTTTTGAATTAAGTGGTGGAGAGCAGCAAAGAATTGATATCGCCAGGGCATTATTGAATTCTCCAAAACTGATTCTGGCAGATGAGCCCACCGGGAACCTTGATCCTGAAACCTCAGATGAAATTATGAGTTTGCTGTTCAGCATTTCGAAAGATTATAATACGACTGTATTAATGGCTTCTCATGATTATATCGTGGTACAAAAATTTCCTGCAAGAATGATAAGAACCGAAAGAGGGAAGGTGATTGATAATGCTACCATAAATATGAACTAAGCAGCCGGGTATTTTTTTCATTATCAAACTGACTCTCAAGTATTCTTTTTCTTAGCAGAATTTCCTCATTTGTAAAAGGCTGATTGTAAAGTTGCATAATTACAGATGCAAAACCTTCTGCATTGCCGGCAATGTGGCATGTAGTTTCCAACCCTGTTCCCTGTACCATTTTTTCGTTTACAAGACAATGTCTTCCTTCAAAGAGGGCATGCAATAGTTTCAATTTTATTCCGGTACTTCTGTTATTAAAACTTGGTAAAATATTGATCTGTGCTTTGCGGATTAAATCGTTGAGCTCATTATCTGTCGGATTAGCCACCAGACAGGCATTCGGATATTTATGAACTATTCTTTGTAAACGGGCAGAAGGTTTCTTTCCAGCAATTACAAATGGCTTGTTGATTTTTGAAAAAACATTTTTTAATAGCCAAATAGCAGCTTCTTCATTTTCTGATACAGAAAGATTACCATGATACAGGCAAATACTTCCAAGACCTTCTTCCGAGGTTACTTTTTGCCAGGCTGGAAAGGTAGGTATTGCGATTACATTTTTTAGCTTGTAATCGTTTTTCAACTGTTCGATGTCTTCTGAGGAAACACAGGCATACACACATTCATTGGGAAGTTGATGATTATATCTTTTTATCAGTTTACTTTCACGCAGAAAATATTTTTTTTTGAAAAAGGATGGTTCGGCTTCAGCCAGTTCTTTATAGTAAGTACTTTCTTCATTGTGCATCCGCACCACCACTTTTCTTTCTTTCAAATTGAGATGAGGAAGAATGCCGGTACAGTGAAGCCCTTCCAGCAAAACGGGATAATCGTCCTTTTGTAAATTATTTATCAATTCATCATTGATGCGGGAAGAAACAATATACGGTAGTTTTGAAAAGAAGGCATTCTGTTTCTTTTTTCTTTTATAAACATATATGCTTTCGCAATACTGATTAAGCTCATTCGGAACTCCTCTTTCATTGTAACTAAAGTAATGCAGATGAATAGCCACATCTGCTTTTTCCATTGTCATGATACGATTCATCATATCTATGGCACCGCCATAATCAGCAGGCCATGGCGTATCCAAACAAACTATATGCAGATGTTTTTTCAATTATTAAAAAGTGATTGATAAAAATTAAGTAATATTTTCTCTTCGTTTTGCCAGTTTAAGGCTGACCGTGCTGTAATACAGTTTTTTCGAAGCCTGTTATATAAAACATCATCTTCCAGCAGATTGTTGATTTTCTCTGCAATATTTTCTGGAGAAAGATCATCAAGCAAAACTGCCACATTATATTGATCGTTGAGTTTTTTATATTCGGGGTAGTTTACATTTATTTGTGGAAGGCCTGCATGTATGTAGTCAAAAAATTTATTGGGCAAGGCCAGGTATTGATTTAGGCCCTTGTTTTCGGGAGTAGCGATACCAATATAAGCTGATTGTGAAAAAACAGCAAGCTCTTCTGGCCTCATCATGCCTTTTAATTCTATTCTATCTTCTACATTGAAATCTTTTATTAGTTTTTTTAGCTGAGGCATAAAATTGCCATCCCCACAGATAATTAATTTTGACTTTACCCATTGCATGGCAGGTATAAGATATTCGAAACCTCTTCCTTCATTTACCGCTCCCTGATATAATATATGTTTATGGCTCTTTGAATTTTCTGCAAGCGGCATTAATACAGGAATATTCCGGATGGTAAAATAATTGACTCCATACCTGCGTTTAAATTCATCAGCTATAGCTTCGCTAACTGTATAGCCATTTGAATATTTGGGAACGATCCGCTTTTCAATTTTTGTCCAGACTTTGTTTACAAGAGGTCTGGCTACTACTTCTTTAAGTCCGGTAAATAATTCATGGGCATCGTACACTCTGGGAATTTTTTTCCACCTGGAAATATGAAGACAAGGAACAATCGTATCAAGGTCAATAGCACAGATAGCATCCATTTTTCTGAAAAGTAGATAAAGAAATAGCCGGATATTGTATTCTGCGTAGAACGATTTTCCTTTCAAGAACCAACAATGGATTCTTTTTTGTTTGAATAGTTTGTTTGCTAGAGGGCGAGAAAATGGTTTCTTATAACCTACTAATGTAATATCGTAGCCATTTGTAGCAAGGGTAGTACAGATTCGCTGCATTCGTTGATCATAGGTAAGATCATTCGTAACTGTAAAAAAAATTTTCTTCATTATAAGTATCAAATTCAAAGCAAAGAAACGGAATTGTATTTTGTAAATGTATTACTGAAAAGTTTGCTTTGATAAAAAAAAGGTTTTGCATTTTTTGCAAAACCTTTTCAACTTATCGTAAAAGAGATTATTGACCCATTCCACCCATATCAATTCCACCTCCCGGATCACCTTGTTTATTATTCTTTCTTTTGAAAAGTGAGGCATCAAACTTACCAAAACGCCAGCTGAAATTTAAGCGAACTATTTGCGGGTCTCTTCTACGGGTTACATTCTGAATAAATATTGCGGATTCTGAATAAATATCAGAAACCCTGGTTTTAAATACATCACTCATATTAAGCGATAATGTAGCTCTGTTTTCCTTAAGGAAACTATATCTTACTGCCATGTCTACATAATAAACTGGTCTAACATATCCTTGCGCAGATGATGTTTGTCCAAACATTCCTCCACCATGACGCCCGCCACCACTACTATTACCACTTCCGCCCGGAGGCAGAATTGTTTTTGACTGGTAACTACCAGAAAGC
>JBBSJN010000198.1:0-5626 GCA_038257235.1 Chitinophagales bacterium | reverse complement strand
TCTTTTTTTGATGGGTAGATAAGCCAACCTGCATTCCGGTAGGGGGAAGCGGAACCGGAGCCTAATAACAGTAGTTTATTATCTTTTGTGATGCTGATTGATTCCAGGTCGGCCTTTACAGATTTTGGAATCCATTGTTCAGAAAACGGGAAAAGAGAAATGGAGTCAATTGCATTCAGACTGCTGTCAAGGATTAATAAATTTTTTGCGTCATCTCCAATAACATAGAATTTGTTATTGAGTTTTTCAATGCCAGATGCAGAAGGGTAGGAGGGTAAAGTTTTTATTTCTTCGAGTATGTTTTTATTGCCGCAGGAAGCAACTGCTATTGATACGAATAGCAGAAGACGTATCCGAAATATTTGAACTACATAGGCAGATTGGTTCATAGAAAAGCACATAGGGGATTTTTTCATCAGGTAATTGAGTAAATAAATTGTTAACTAAAGTTTTCTGTCCTTCCTTAAATATATTTACACAGTGAAAATTAATTAGAATTCCTTTTGGCTTTTGCAGCATTTGCATATAAGAAAGTAGAATTGCATCGTGTACTGGCAAAATACCTTCCTGGGCTTTTAGTTCGACACAAAGAATATCTTCAATAAGTACATCTAATCTTAATTCTGTGTCAAGTTCCAATCCTTTATAGTTTAACGGAACCCATAGTTGATTTTTATACGCTATTCCCTGTAGCGATAGTTCTTTTAAGAAACATTTTTCATATACACTTTCTAGTAAACCCGGGCCAGGTTGCTTATGAACTTCAATTGCACAGCCAATAACTTTATAAGTTAGTTCGTTCAGATATTTCTTTGTAATCCCCATTAGCTATGTGTAAAACTATGTATCTATGATATGTGGTTCAAATGCATGGGTTAATCAAACTTATTTTCCCAACCAGCCTTTTTCATTTTTTTTACTTTTTCTATCACTTCTGTATTCAGCGAGTTTTTATAGTCAGCTATTTTTTGAGAAATTATTTCATCACATGTTCCTAAAATTTCAGCAGCAAGAATACCTGCATTTTTTGAAGCATTTAATGCTACGGTAGCAACAGGAACTCCATTTGGCATTTGTAAAATAGACAACACCGAATCCCATCCATCGAGGGAATTTGAAGATTTAACAGGCACCCCTATTACTGGTAATGTAGTAACCGAAGCAACCATGCCCGGCAAGTGAGCAGCACCGCCAGCTCCGGCAATAATAACTTTTAATCCTCTGGTCTTGGCGGTTTGTGCATATTCGATCATACGATGCGGGGTACGATGTGCGGACACAACTGTTACTTCATGCGGGATGTCAAAATGCTTAAGTATTTCGGAAGCGGATTGCATAATTGCTAAATCACTATCGCTGCCCATTATTATACCTACTAATGGATTCATGTAGATTGTTTTGCCAAAAATACTACTTAATTATTTCTCCTTTAAGTCTTAGCAATTCTGTTTCAGCAAGTTTGGTATTATACCGGGCATTGATGAGCCTGGTTTGAGCATCTTCCAGACTTTTTTGTGCTTCTTTCAGTTGAATAAGTGTCGTAGAGTTTAATTTATATACTTCAAAAACAATTGCAACATTTTCTTTTGCAAGCAGAATGTTCTCTTCTTCGAGAGCCAGTGCTCTTTTTTGTAGTTCATAATCCTTATATGCGTTAATAACACTCAGACTTAAAAGGGATTTTTGATTTTCGAAGAACAGTTGTTGATATTGAATGTCAAGTGCAGATTGTTTTATTAGCCTTTTTGTAGTAAGATTATTTAATATGGGTACGGCTATTGAAAAGCCAAGATTGCGACCGAAATTTCTGCTGAATAAAGGTTGAAATGGGTTGACAGTTGCTTTATTATTTGTGCGGTTAAATGAATAGCCGGAATTAAGCGAAACGGTAGGAAAACGTTCAGCTTTTCTTTCTTTAAGTATTAGTCTTGCAATATCTATGTTTTTTTGTGCCATTAGTAAACCAGGATTATTCTTTTCTAAATTCTCCTGAATATCTCCAAGCACTACATTCAAATTTATGAGTATAGTGTCACTTACAAGATATTTACTTTCGGGTTCAATATTAATTACCTGATTCAATTGTTCCCTTAATTGTGCCATTAGCGTTTCCTGACTTAGGTATGCTGCCTTTTGAGCATTAAGATCTACTTTGCTTTGCAGTACATCTGGTTTGGCGCCTACACCAATATCTAGTTTGTATTGGGCAAGTTTTACTCTTTCAGCACTTAATTGTATCTGATCAGTAAGCGCCTTTAATTGTTGCTTCTGTCTTACAATCGCATAATAGTTTGTAATAACACTGGCAATGGTATTGACAATTTGTTGTTTTATTCCCAGTTCACCCAGATTTACAAATTCTTCAAGCCTATCTCTCGTTGCAAACATCTTCAGGCCATCAAATACCACCCAATTTAATTGTACTCCTGCATTATAATTGTTGGATTTGATATCATTTAATTTTCTTTCAGTACCGTCAACAAATTTCTGACGTTGATTATTGTTGTTATACGTTCCTCCGAAACTGCCATTTATCCTTGGAAGGAATGCAGCATTTCTGAAGCTATAATCCAAAGCTGCAACTGCTGAATCATTTTTAGAAAGCTGTATGGCATAATTATTTTGCAAAGCTGTAGCGATTGCTTCTTCAATCGTCAGAATTTTTTGTGCTGATGCTGTTGAAATCGTAAATAGAAATATTGGTAAAAATAATTTTCTCATAACGTTCATAGCTTGTTTATACCTCTTCATTAATGAGTGATACATTTTTTGCGCCAGCACCTACGTATTTATCTATTTCACTTTTTTTCTTTTTAGTAGAAAGGAATGAATACATGGCTGGAATAACCAATAAGGTCAATACTAAGGAAAACATAATACCGCCTACTATAACTATACCTAACGGCATACGGCTGGTAGAAGATGCGCCTAAGGATAATGCCAATGGCAAAGCTCCTAACGACATGGCTAAGCTGGTCATTAAAATCGGACGTAACCGCTGCGTAGCTGCAAAAATTACAGCTTCAGTTTTACTCATTCCTTTTTCCTGGCTTTGATTAGCAAATTCAACAATAAGAATTCCATTTTTTGTAACAAGACCAATTAACATGATCATGCCTATTTGTGAAAAGATGTTCAACGTTTGCCCAAATAACCAAAGTGACAGTACTGCACCGGCAATGGCTAGCGGAACAGTAAACATAATAATTAATGGGTCTACAAAGCTTTCAAACTGTGCGGCAAGGATTAAAAATATTAGTAACAAAGCTAACAGAAATGCAAAACTTGTGTTGCTGCTACTTTCTTTGAAATCTCTTGAGGATCCGGAAAGAGAAGTAGCAAAAGTTTCATCAAGCAATTTATCTGCAATTTTTTCCATTTCTTCAATGCCCTCGCCTATAGTTTTACCGGGTTGTAAACCAGCCGAAACAGTAAATGATTTATACCGGTTGAAATGATAAATTGTTGGCGGAGTGTTTGATTCTGTTGTTGTAACAAGATTGTCAAGACTGATCATTTCATTCCGGTTGTTACGTACAAATAATATTTTCATGTCATTGGGTTCATCCCGGTCACTTCTGGCCACCTGCGTTAATACCTGGTATTGTTTTCCGTCCTTGGTGAAGAACCCAAGCCGTCGGTTACTGTAGGCTAGTTGTAATGTTTGCGATATATCATTTACACTTACCCCAAGCTCTGCAGCTTTTGTACGGTCAATTACAACTCTGAGTTCAGGCTTGTTAAACTTCAGATCTACATCTGCATTTAACAATACATCACTCTGTCTTGTTTCTTCCAGTATTTTTGGAATGATGGCAGTGAGTTTTGAGAAATTATTATTCTGCACTACAAACGAAACAGGTTGTCCGCCTCGGCGGCTTACGGAAATGGTTTGCTCTTCTATCGCAAAAGCACGGCCTTCATTAAATTGGGGAAGGTTCTTATTTACCATCTCCACAATTTCCTTTTGAGATATGCTTCTTTCATTGGGAGGTACAAGTGTGGTTCTTACAAACCCGGTGTTGGCATTACCAGAACCAGTAAATCCGGGAGACGTTACGCTAAGGACTAATTGATTTTCAGGAACAGAATCCATTATAAAATCCGACAAACGGGTTACGAATCTGTCCATTGCATCAAAGGAGGTTCCTTCTGGAGCTGACAGTGACAATCTGAATTGACTACGGTCCTCCATAGGTGCTAATTCCGATTGTAAGGTACGACCAACAAAAAATATAGCAGCAACACAAAGTATCAGCAATACCAATGCCATCCATTTTACTCCCATGAATTTTTTCAGCAATGATTGGTAACTGTTTTCCATCCATCGGAAGAAAGGCTCTGTCTTATTATAGAACCATGAATGTTTGTGCGGATTTTTCTTGCTTAGTTTTACGTTTAGTACCGGTGTTAATGTAAGCGATACAAAGGCAGAGATAAGCACAGCACCTGCCACTACTATTCCAAACTCACGGAACAATCTTCCTACAAAACCCTGCATAAAAACGATCGGCAGAAAAACAACAGCTAATGTGATGGAAGTGGCAATTACAGCAAAGTAGATTTCTTTAGATCCTTCTAATGCAGCCTGCCATTTGTTCATTCCCTTCTCCATCTTCTTATAGATGTTTTCTGTTACCACAATTCCATCATCCACCACAAGGCCTGTGGCAAGCACAATGGCCAACAGGGAAAGTACATTTATTGTAAATCCCGCCAGGTACATAATAAAGAAAGCACCAATCAATGAAACCGGAATATCAATCAGCGGCCGAATAGCAATTATCCACTCCCTGAAAAATAAATAGATGATCATAACAACCAGCAGAAATGCAATCATCAAAGTTTCTTCCACTTCAAGAATTGATTGCTTAATGAATTTTGTCTGATCCAAAGCAATGTTGATCTTAACATCCTCCGGCATATCTTTTTTGATATCTTCTAACCTTTTATAAAATTCATCGGAAATGGCAACATAGTTAGAGCCGGGTTGTGGCACAATGGCCAATGCGATCATTGGAATTCCATCTCCTCTCAAAATAGATTCTTCATTTTCCGGTCCAAGCACAGCTTCTCCAACATCTCTCAATCGTATGTCGGCTCCGTTTATATTTCTTATGATCAGGTTATTGAATTCTTCTTCGGTATTTAATCTTCCAAATGTTCTTACAGTTAGCTCTGTATTGTTTCCTGAAATTTTTCCCGATGGCAATTCTACATTCTCTCTTAATAAAGCGGATTGTACATCATTTGCTGTAATACTGTAAGAATTTAATTTAGAAGGATCGATCCAGATACGCATGGCATATCTTTTTTCTCCCCAGATCTGTATGCCGCTTACGCCGGGAATAGTCTGCAGTCTTTCTACCAATACGTTATTGGCATATTCCGTCATTTGTAATTGATTGCGGGTAACACTCTGCACCGTCATTGACAAAATAGCATCGGAGCTTGCATCTGCTTTTGATACCACAGGTGGAGCATCCAGATCAGAAGGTAAGGAACGTTGTGCTTGCGATACTTTGGGTGGCGCTCAATTACAGGCCTCAGGCTGGAGACCACTTCTGTCAGCGCCTGATGAAATTCCCGCTGCGAAGGATTCTTGCTGATAGCCTCGTTTAATACG
>JBBSJN010000197.1:0-5651 GCA_038257235.1 Chitinophagales bacterium | reverse complement strand
GAATTAAAAATACCTGTGGCAAAAGATCTTTCTTTTTTAGGAAAATATTCCGCTGTTGCTTTTATAGCGCCGGGAAAATTTCCAGCTTCCCCCAATGCTAAAATCGCCCGGCTTACCATAAATCCTATTATAGAAACAGGAACAGTTACAATACCAACCCAACCTAATGCGGTTGTAAAGGCTGTACCGATTGGAATTGCCAATGCATGCATTACAGCACCAATGGACCAGATACTGATTGCCCATGCAAATCCTTTTTTGGTGCCGAGCTTATCAATAATACGTCCGGCAAAAAGCATGGAGATGGCATAGGTAAATTGAAACACGGCAGCGATATCTGCATAATCGCTGTTGCTCCAACCGAACTTTTCTTCCAGCGATGGTTTTAATAAACTAAGTACCTGTCTGTCGAGATAGTTAACGGTGGTGGCAAAGAATAACAGGGCACAGATCGTCCACCTGTATTTTCCGATTTTTTCTTTTAGCATTTGGCAAGTTGTTTAGAAGCCCCCTAAGGAGGACTTTAAAGTCGGTTAATTTTTGACAGTTTTTATTGTTTCGAGTACTTTCTTTGTTTCGCTTTCAATCCTAGCATAATCTTTTGCTTCCATTAATTTTTTACTGATCAGCTTGCTGCCCATACCTACAGCACATACACCGGCTTTGTACCAGCCTTCAATATTTTCTTTGGTAGTATCTACACCGCCGGTTGGCATAAACAATAATTTAGGGAATATATCTTTTATACCACTTAAAAAATCAGGCCCTAGCATATTACCGGGAAATAGTTTAATGAATTTGATACCGGCATTTTCTGCTGCAATAATCTCCGTCGGCGTCATACAACCGGGAGCATAATAAATATCGTTGGCAACGCAATGAGCCGCTACATCTGGTACAAATCCGGGACTTACTAAAAAGTCGGCACCGGCAGCGAGGTAGTCAGTAGCATTTTGCATATTTTTTATAGTGCCTACACCTAATAAGATGCCGGGCATTTCTGTATTGCGTACTTCCACCATTTTTTTAAAGTTGCTGAGTGCAGCTTCGCCACGGTTAGTATATTCTACTGCTTTGATGCCTGCACGGTAAATAGCTCTTAATACTTCAACGCTTACTGTTTCATCTGGATTGAAATAGAGGGGAAGCATGCCTTGTGCTACGATAGCATCGGTTATTTTTTGGGTGTTGCTCATACTTTGTTTTTTTGCCACTAAGGCACAAAGGCTCTAAGAAATACCTAATACAGTTTACCCTTTGTGTCTTAGTGCCTTCGTGGCAGTTGGTTTAAATTTTTACTTTAATAACTAGTTTCTTTATTTCTCCTTCTCCAATCATGGGTGCATGTACATCTTCGGGATATAAGATAGCAAACTGGCCGTTGGTTAATTGAAAAGAAGTGTCCGGCGCATCACTAAAGAAGCAGACATCTTTTTCTGCATTGTAATCACCATTGGGTGTTACACAACTTGCTCTTGGCTTCCAGTAAATAGTTTCCACACCTTTAATGCAAAGCTGTATGTCAATATTTTTATCATGACATTCAAACTTGGCAAGACTGGCTTCCTTTGTTTTTCCCGGCGCATTGCTGAAGATGGCTTTTAGACCATCAGCAATATCTGATTTGCCATCGGCTGCATTAGCAAGATCTGTTGCATTGATGAATTCAAATGCTTTTGCAAATGAGGGGTGGAGTGAAAAGTATTTTGATGCGTTTGCTATTGTGTCAATTATCATAAAGCCTCCCTAAATCCCTCCGAAGGAGGGACTTGCCACTCACAGCCCAGAGAGCAGTAAGTGGTTTATTATTTTTAATGATGAATAAAGAACAGAAAGTTGAAGAGTGCGACGCAACGAAGATGCCATGAAAAACAAATGTTGGTAACACAAATATTAACTAACTGTTTTAAAGAACTATATAGAGTAAATAACGATTTTTAAATCTATGTTCCCCCTTTGGGGGACAGGGGGTTTTCTATCTCTGCACCCTTCCACTGCCATCACCTTTCATCAAATCTTTTACATCACTTAATGTTGCATGATTTAAGTCTCCCGGTATAGTATGTTTTATTGCTGATGCAGCTACACCAAACTCGGCAGCTTCATTCATCGGCATACCGGTTACTAATCCATAGATTAACCCACTGGCAAATGAATCGCCACTGCCTACACGGTCAACAATACGTACACTGTATTCTTTGGTATGATAAAAGTCGTTGCCATCATATACCATTGCACTCCATCCGTTATCGCTGGCACTATGGCTTTCTCTTAATGAAGATGCAATGAACTTGAATCCGAACTTTTCTTTCATTTGTTTGAATACATCTTTAAAGCCTTCGAGGTTCAGTTCACCTTTGGTTACATCGGTATCTTTTGCTTTAAAACCAAGACACAGATCAGCATCTTCTTCATTACCGATACACACATCTACATGCTCACAAAGCCTGGTCATTACTTCTCTTGCTTTTTCTTTGGTCCATAACTTCTTACGGAAATTCAGATCAATACTGGTGGTTATGCCTTTTGCTTTAGCAGCTTTTAATGCAGCTTCTGTTAATGCAGCGGCTTTATCGCTTAATGCAGGAGTGATGCCGGTAGTGTGAAACCAACTGGCTCCTTCAAATATTTTATCAAAGTCAAATTCGGAAGCATCTACATCAGCAATAGAAGCACCGGCACGGTCGTATATAACCTGCGATGCTCTCATTGATGCACCTGTTTCTAAAAAATAAATACCAAGACGGTCGCCACCTCTTGCTACAAACTGAGTGTCCACACCATAGCGGCGCAGATGATTAATAGCTGATTGCCCGATTGCATTGTTCGGTACTTTGGAAACAAAGGTTCCGTTTAATCCATAATTACACAAAGCTGCAGAAACGTTTGCTTCGCCACCGCCATACGTAATATCAAATGTATCGGCCTGAACAAACCGTTTAAAATCGGGAGTTGATAAGCGTAACATAATTTCTCCGAGGGTTACTACTTTTTTTGACATGTTCTGTTGTTTATTATAAGTTGATATTAAATGTTTGAAAGATACATCAAGCAGCTACAGCATAGTGAGATTGTGCCGAATAAATTACCGGTATCGTTGCCGAAAATCACCGGGATCGATATCGACAATCTTCTTTTACACGGAAGCTGATTTCTTTGTTTCTGTCTTGTTCTCCAGTTCCCAGTTAAAATAATTGTTTGCATTGTTAAAACTGATGTCCTGAATTACTTTTCCTGTCCACTCAATATCGTTTGGTAATTCACCATTCTCTATTTCTTCGCCAAACAGGTTACATAATATTCTTCTGAAATATTCGTGACGTGGAAATGAAAGGAATGAACGACTGTCTGTGAGCATACCAATAAAACGGCTGAGTAATCCCATATTACTGAGGGCATTGATCTGTTTGGTCATGCCATCTTTCTGATCCAGGAACCACCAGGATGAACCCCATTGCACTTTGCCTGCGGCAGTTCCATCATTGAAGTTGCCAATCATGGTAGCAAACAATTCATTATCGGAAGGATTCAGATTATAGATAATTGTTTTTGCCAGAGTATCATTTTTATCCAAACGGTTTAAAAACTTAGATAAGGTTCGGGCCTGCGAAAAATCACCAATGCTATCCCAACCCGTATCAGCTCCTAGTTTGCCCAGCATACGGCTGTTATTATTTCTTAATGCACCAAGATGGTATTGCTGTACAAATCCTTTTTCCCAATCCCACTCTGCAAAATTTACCAGCATAGCTGATTTGAATTTCCTGTTCTCCAGCAAAGTCAGTTCGCCGCCCGAACGGATATTGGCGAAGATGCCAGCTATCTCTGTAGCGGTATAATCCTCTGCATAAATTTCTTCCAGACCATGGTCGCTTATATTACAATTGTTATCTACAAAATAGGCATGACGTTTTTTCAATGCCGATAAATAATCATTGTAGGTGCTAATGGAAACATCGGCTGCTTTTTCTAAACCAGTGAGGTAATTATTAAAACCAGCCGTGTCATCTACATTCATTGCCTTATCGGGACGAAAAGCCGGTAATACTTTTACTGACCAGTCATCATTTTTTATTTTCTGATGATGTTCCAGGGAATCCAACGGGTCATCTGTGGTACAAACTAATTTTACATTCATTTTCTCCAACAATCCACGAACACTGTATTCCTTGCTTTGCAATTTTTCATTGCATTCATCATAAATGCTTTTAGCAGAGTCTGCATTCAATATGGTATTGATGTCAAAATAACGTTGCAGTTCCAGATGTGTCCAGTGGTACAATGGATTTCTTAATGTATAAGGAACAGTAGCTGCCCATGCTCTGAACTTTTCCCAATCTGTTTTATCACCGGTGATGTAGGCTTCTTCCACACCGTTGGTACGCATGGCTCTCCATTTGTAGTGGTCGCCATTCAGCCATACTTTGCTGATGTTTTCAAAACTTAAATCATCTGCCATTTCATTTGGCGGCAGGTGATTGTGATAATCAATGATGGGCATGTGTTTAGCATACTCATGATACAATCGTTGTGCTGTTGCATTGCTTAGCAAGAAATTTTCGTCGAGGAACTTTTTCATAATATTATTTATACTCCACTAAACGCAGAAAAGCCACCATCAACATTAATTATTGTTCCATTTACAAAACTGGAAGCATCACTTAGTAGCCATATTAGTGCGCCTGCTAGTTCTTCTGCATTCCCAAATCGTTTGAATGGTGTTTGTTGTATGACTGAATTTCCCCTTTCAGTAAAGGATCCATCGGGGTTTGTTAATAGTGATTTATTCTGTGTAGTTAGAAAAAAGCCAGGAGAGATTGCATTCATTCTTAATTTATCTCCATATCGGTTTGCTAATTCTACTGCAAACCAACGGGTATATGCGTCGATAGCAGATTTGGCAAGGCTGTAGCCAAGTACTTTTGTTAATGCCCGTTGCGATGCCATTGATGATATATTGACAATGCTTCCATTTTCTGATTTTGCAATTTCTTTTCCAAATACCTGAGTTGGTAATAAGGTGCCAAATAAATTCAGGTCCACCACATTTTTTAAAGCATTAATATTTAGGTTAAATAGATCTGCAGATGGTTGCACAACAGCCTCTGGCAAATTGCCTCCTGCAGCATTTACCAAACCATCAATTTTACCTGTCACAGAAAGTATTTTATTGCAGGCTTCTAGTAACTGGTTTTCATCTGTTACATCTGCAATAAGCGGAATAGCAGTGCCACCATTCGCAATAATTTTTTTTACTCTTTCGTTTGCGATATTTTCATTTCTTCCCAGAATGCCCACTGAGCCGCCTGCAGCAGCTATTGATTGTACAAAAATTTCTCCAAGTACACCAGTGCCGCCAGTAACTACTATTACTTTATCTTTTAAACTGAAGGAAGTATTTTTCATTTAATGAAAGATATTTATTTTTTGATGAATATCATATGCGAAATAAGTTGCATTAATTTTGTGTGCGCATAATTTGAAGCTATATTTGCATTCCTTTTCAGGGGGTTTAGCTCAGCTGGCTAGAGCATCCCGATGGGAATCGGGAAGGTCACCGATTCAAATTTAAAATGGTTGAAAATTAGAATTAGTATTATAAAATATTGGGGGTTTAGCTCAGCTGGCTAGAGCGTCCCGATGGGAATCGG
>JBBSJN010000196.1:0-5653 GCA_038257235.1 Chitinophagales bacterium | reverse complement strand
TGATCACCTGTACTTTTGCAGTGGCACTAACACCGTTGCCATCTTTATTTACTGCTGCCAATGAAAACTTTACCTGCTGATTTAACGGATAGTAATAAAACCAGTCTTGCTTGATGCCAAAAAAAACATCCTGTGTAAAAATATCAACCGCTGTTGCCCGGCTAACTGGACGTCCTGTTTCATCAAACACAGTAGTATAAAAACTGGTTTGCAATGCTCCCACATTAGCATAAGTATCCGGCACTGTATATTCCACAGCAGCATTTCCTGCTGCGTCAGTTTTACCTTCCTTCACCACTTTGTCAAAAAATGAATTCTGATTAGCCAGGCTGAAATTGTAATCTTCAAATTTTTTAGCCGAGAAATTCTTTTGTTTTACCTGTATTTCTGTTTCATATTTTCGGTTCGATGCCGGTGGTCCGAAGAAGTTTGTAGCTTTAATAGAAAGTGTGGCCACATCACCAGACCGTAAAAATTCTTTATCCAATTTAGCACTTACTTTGATGCGATCAGGAACAAATTCTTCAACTGAAAAATTCTTTGAAGACAAAAGAATATCCGTTGTTGTATAAACTTCCAATGTATAGCTTCCGGTTACGGCAGCTGTGGGGATTTCAATATTTCCTTCCACTGCACCTTCTTCATTCAGCGATTTTCGGAATGCCTTCATCTCTTTACCATTCGGCATCAGGAATTTCATTTTCAACGGAATATCACCCGGGTTCTTCCATTGAGCATCCCGCAGGATGACTGAAAAATTTATTTGTTCTCCGGGGCGGTACACATCTCTTTCCGCATACACAAAAGCATCAAAGCCCGAAGGATTATTTCGTTTACCACCCACTTCAAATCTTGAAGTGTTGACCCTTGTGTTGCTAAATGGTAAGTAGTTAAAATCATCAGCCGTTTTTGCGATCACCATGGCAGGTTTAAAACCACTGAATTCTTTTTTATTGTATGGAATTTCTGCAACGCCATCTTTATTAGTAGCACCCGTTCCAATCAATTGGTTATTGGTACCATACACTGAAACATTTACTCCATTTACCGGATCAGCATATTTTATTGAATTTGTGAAGACATAAATCTTATCCTGTCCTTCTTTTGCTATCAACCCTAAATCAGATAAAGAAATGTAACGACTGTCTTTCACCCAATAATCCTCAGCCGACCTTATCACTACATGATAAACGCCTTTGAAGTCCGGCTGCCTGTCTTCAAACTGAGAGAAGTTCAGCAACCTGCCAGCACCGCTTTTTGGCAATGACCGGGTATCAATTTCTTTTTCATAAACAACATCGCCCAGCATTCCATCGCCACCACCATAACTATCATAGTAATCATAATCTCCCTCATAGCTGGCATTTTCAGGTCCGCTGCTGGTTTCCTGCGGATAATAGCCATACCGCTGCGCCATCACTAAATTATTTTCATAAATTTTCGAAATGATGATCTTTATTTTCGGCGTATTTGTAATTTTCACTTCAATATTCTTTCCGCCTTTTTTAGAAAGATAAACTGCTTTACTGTTCGTAAAGCTGATGCCCGACTCTAATTCACCAAAAGCAACGCTGCGACTGTATTCTTCTGTCATCACTCCTCCTATCTTTCCTCTCAATCCTTTCAATACTGATAATACATAACTTTTCTCTGTATCAAACTTATCACTGCGCAATGTGAAACCATAATCATTTGCTTCAACCGTGTAAGCAATCTCAGGATCAAATTTTACAAATGATTTCAAACTTTCCCCTGTTAATTGCTGACTCGTTGTTACTCTCACCACTCCTTCTGTTCCATCATGCTCTGATTCCAGATTCTGAATAGTCAATACATATGGTGACGAAATAGTAAGCGGTTGCTTAAATGCATCGGCAGTTATATTTCCTTTTTCTGGCTTTAATCCTTTATCTATTGTAACTACTGCGTCTAGATCTTTATCTTCTGCCTTTAACCCATTCAATCGCAACGAAATTTTATTATCTGGCAAAATTGTTATCAGGTTAAAATCTGTTTTCTTACCCGCCACATCTACATGTAATCTATTTTTCAAATCTTCCGGATTCACTTTGTAATTAAAAAACAAATCAATTTGAGGAACGGCTGAAGTATTGCTTTCACCGATCCAGATAACTTGTGAATTTCCCATACTAAGTTCCGGTGTATGGAAATTGATTTTATCGCCGTTCTTTACACTATTATACTCACTAAAACGCAGCACTGCACTTTTTACAGAAGCTGTATAATTTGTAGCAGGGTTCAGCGGTTGAGAAGGTGAGAATACTAATTCATCATGCCCGGTCCAACGGAACCTACCGGCAATTTTGGGTTCAAAAGAAATATAGTCAGTAGAATCCCAGGCATTCAGCATTGAATCTTTTGCCAACGAATGATTAAACCGAAAGATCAGGTTTCCTAATTGCTCCACTTCTCCTTTGGCATTGGTAAAGGAAAGGACAACTGCATTTTTTTTACAAGAGGATAAAAAAATAGCTCCGATGGCAATCAACGGAACTATAATAGCTTTGATACGCATGGTGGTGCAGGTTAAAGGTTTAGAATGATAGAGAAGGTAAAGAATTTATATTAAGTAAAAAAATTAGCCGTACATTTCTTCCCTGCCTACCGGCAGGCAGGTTCACATGTTCAAAAAACAGAAATTAGCAGTTGAATTGCTAAGGAGGAACATCACTTACGGGATGAAAAGGTTCAAAAGATTCCATAAAGGAATTTGCGTATTTGACAGGAAAGATACAGTGCTTATAAAATGAGTTGCAAATTTCGAACGATAAATATTTGTTAAGCAGCAACGGAATGAACAATTGATACTATCTGATGAACAAACGTTTCAAAATGCATATCAATCGCCGGAGTGTTTTACGGTTTTCCAAAATGCTTGGCATTGGTTTGCTCGGATTGATTGCTTTATTCTTTTTATTACATCTTATTTTCCCGTTACCCGATAAAGTTGAATACTCAACCATTGTCACCGACAATAAAGGCGAGGTAGTGAATGCTTATCTGACTAAAGATCAGAAATGGCGAATGAAAACGGAGTTAGATGAGATTTCTCCATTGCTTCAAAAAACCATCATTGCCAAAGAGGATAAGCACTTCTATTCCCATCCTGGTGTTAATCCTTTCGCTGTAGTAAGAGCATTGTTTAATAATATTTTCAACATGAGGCGAACCTCCGGTGCCAGTACAATCACCATGCAGGTAGCCAAAGCACTAGAACCGGGGGAAAGAAATATTGGGAGTAAGATCCGGGAAATGTTCCGGGCCTTTCAACTGGAATTGACGTACAGCAAGAAAGAGATTTTACAGATGTACCTGAATCTTGTTCCTTACGGTGGAAATATTGAAGGGGTAAAGTCGGCATCTCTTTTATACTTTAATAAAAATCCAGATCATTTATCATTAGCGGAAATAACAGCATTAAGCATTATTCCCAATAAGCCAGGCTCATTAATAATTGGGAAAAATAATGATCTGATAATAAAAGAAAGAAACAAATGGTTGCACCGGTTTGCCAATGAAAAAATATTTACGGAGAAAGAAATTGAAGACGCATTGGCTGAACCGCTGACTGCAAGCCGCCAATCAGTACCGCATTATATTCCGCATCTTGCCTATAAACTTAAAAAGCAAGGTGGCACTTCAACTTCGCTCAGTATTATCAAAACAAATATTGACCTGAACACTCAGCTGAAAACGGAAAAACTGGTAGCCGATTATATCCGAATTCAGCAATTGAAGAATATTAAAAATGCAGCCGTTGTAATTATTGATAATAAAACCCATAAAATAATAACCTATGTAGGTTCAGCAAACTTTTATGATACAACTGATGGAGGACAGGTGAACGGCGCCCAGGCGGTTCGCCAACCGGGAAGTACATTAAAACCATTACTGTATGCTATGTGTTTTGATGAAGGCTTGCTGACTCCCAAAACTGTAGTAACCGATGTGATGGTGAATTACAATGGTTATGCACCGGAGAATTATGATAAAAAATTCAATGGCTATGTAACAGTTGAGTCAGCATTGGAGCATTCATTAAATATTCCGGCAGTAAAAAGCTTACAAATGCTGGGACATGAGCAGATGATCCAGAAATTGTCAAACATCAATTTCAAACAAATACAAAAAGACAGGCGAAAACTCGGCTTATCTCTAATTCTTGGTGGATGTGGTACTACATTGGAAGAGTTGACTGGCTTATTTTCATCATTTGCCAATGATGGAAATTATTATACACCCTCTTTCATTCAAAGTGATACGATTCACAATAAAGTAAAAGTGATTAGCCCGGCTTCCAACTATATGATCAATGAAATTTTATCAAAGATCAACCGTCCTGATTTTCCATTAAACTGGACAGCTACTGAACGGATGCCAAAGATTGCCTGGAAAACCGGAACCAGTTATGGCAGAAAAGATGCCTGGAGCATTGGCTATAACAGAAATTATACTGTCGGCGTATGGACAGGAAATTTTTCCGGAGTAGGTGCTGCCGAACTTAGCGGTGCAAATATTGCCACTCCCCTATTATTCAAAATATTTAATACCATTGATTATGACAGTGACGAGGAATGGTTTACTCAGCCAAAAGATTGTGACATAAGGCAGGTTTGCAGCGAAACAGGATTAATACCTACAAAGCATTGCACCAGCCTGGTTACTGATTATTTTATTCCGTTAATATCTTCTACCAAAGCTTGTAATAACTGGCAGGAGATAATACTTAGTGCTGATGAAAAAATTTCATTTTGCAAAAGCTGTGCTCCGCAAACTGGTTACAAAAAGAAATGGCTTAAAGCAGTAGAGCCTGAAATGCAGGCATGGTACGAAGACAACAGCATTGCGTATCAAAAAATACCAACACATAATCCTGATTGCGAAGTAATATTCAAGGGTGCAGCACCAACAATCTCCTTTCCGGTGAACGGAACAGAATACATCATCAATCAAAAAAATCCCGAACCTTTACAACTGATTTGTAAAACTGCCAATGATGTAACAAAAGTTTACTGGTATATCAACAACAAATTTTATAAAAGCTGCAATGTTGGCGAATCACAATTCTTTGTGCCAACTGAAGGCATTGTAAAAATTTCCTGTACCGATGACAAAGGCAGAAACAGGGATATTAAAATCACTGTGAAGTATGTGAATCTATAATATGGCCATTCTAATCCACTTTCTTTACACTTCCTGCTCCGCTTATTCGCTTACTAACTGTTGCATTGCCTTTATATCTTACATCGGCAGCACCAGAAATCCGCAAGTCTAATTTTACACTTGCAAAAACATTTGCATTGCCGGCGCCTGATATTTCTACATCTACGTTTTCAGCCAGCAGATCAAAACACTTAATATCAGTACTACCAGAACCATCAACTTTAAAATCTTTTGTTTGGCCAGAAAGAGTAATTGACCCGGCACCCGATAAATCAGCCTCAACCAATGGTGCCATTAATTCCATTTTCACATCACTGGCACCACTTAAGTTAATAGCTATTGCTTCCGAACTGGTAATTTTATTCTCACTAAAAATATTACAAGCCCCAGATGCTTTGAAATATTTAAAAGACGGTCCACTTACATACACTTTAATAGAACGGGAAGACTTAAGGTTGGCTCCATCTTT
>JBBSJN010000195.1:0-5679 GCA_038257235.1 Chitinophagales bacterium | reverse complement strand
GATTGACATTTGCCAACAAAGAAGATTATGACAAGGTACAGGAAGATGATAGTATAGATATTGATGGATTAACTTCATTTGCACCCGGTGTTCAGTTAAAAGTAGTTTTGAATCATAGTGACGGAAGCAAAGATTCATTTGCAGTAAATCATACTTACAATGAACCGCAGATCGAATGGTTTAAAGCCGGTGGTGCGTTGAATGTTATCAGGGCTGAATTTGCTAAATAACTTTATACTTAATACAAAAACCTCTGAATTTATCAGAGGTTTTTTGTGACCGATTTCATTTTGCAATATCTGTAATAGCCACTGCTGCCAGTTGTCTGCCCTCAGTTAATTGTGATGAGGAGTAATACATTTTTAAATTATTGCCATTTATTTTTTTGATGTTTACCAAATCTTTTACATTGATCACCATAGGTGAATAAGCTGTAGTTGCATCTTCAAACTGATATAATTTTAGTATCTCATTCTTTACATTTCTTATTGTTATAATCCGGTTTTTTGCATTTCTTCCGCAGTGATTGTATTTAACGGTTAATTGATCGTTTTGTGAACCCTGATACAACCTGATATTTTTGATATTGTTCATATCACTGCCATATTTTTGGACAATCAACTTATTGTTGAGTAGAATTTCAAAACTTTCGCCTCCGGGTTTGGTGGCAAAGGCAAAAAGACCTGCACAAAAAAAAGTATTGTCATTGATTTAATAATAATTGATTTCATGACGTATTGTTTTTAGGTTTAAAATGAAAGAATAATGTCAATACAAAAGAAGTATATCATTAGCCTTCGTAAGAAAAGGTTTGATATATGGGCTCTGTTCCATGACGATCTGCAGCATTTTTGCATTTGTATCTAATTTTGTATTTATTAATATTCTGCTTATAATTGGGTATGATCAGATTAAATCCGGATGTAGACATTGTGCTTGATATATTAAAGGCAGTTGTAGAAGCACAGCCATTGTCATCTTTTGCAAAGAGTATACATAATCAGTATATTGAAAGGGGAGGGTTGAGTAAAAAACAACTGGAAGGGTTGTATAATAAGGCACTCAAAGTAAAAACAATTCCTCCAAATAAGCTGGCGACCCTCGAAGCTATTATTTTAAGAAAGCATAGTAAACAGAAATCTGAATTGCCAGCCAATACTCCGTTGTATAGCAAAGATGAAAAATCAGGCGAAATGATCAATGCTATTTTAAATAAATATCCTGCACATAAACGGGTATTATTTCTAAAGGCAAAATATGATAACAATGAAGTGTTATCTGTTGTAGAATCAGGAGAGGTGGAACGTTTCTATAAACTTCTCAAATAGTTTCCGGTTATCTCTAAAATGTATTTCATTTGTTGTGTATGTATTTAAAATCTCAGACCTCAGGCAACCAATTTTTTTCTACATCCGATTGGTTAGCGACTTTCTATTTAAATTTTAGTATGGGAAAAATAAAAATCACCGGCCTTTTCGGTTTATTCCTCTTTTGTATAAACTCATCAGCACAGGACGAGCCACAACAGACAAATGAAAAGAAACCGGTGCAGATTTTCAGTTCTGAAAAAGCAATTAATGCGAATACGCCGGAAACGGTTGGCAAAGGGAAAATGGCTTTCAAGGTATCGCACAATTTTGGAGATATAGCTGGAAGTGCAGGTGGTATTAAAAACTTTTTTGGTCTTGATAATTCTACAGATGTCAGAATAGGATTTCAAATAGGGTTGGCTAAAAATTTTGATGCAATAATTGCCCGTGCAAAGGGAGCCGGGCCTCAGCAACGATTAATTGAACTTGGATTGAAGTATCGGGTCATGGAACAAATTGAAAATGATCCTTCCCACCCAGTGGCAATCGCTTTTTTTGCCAATTCCACAATAGCTACCAATACAGCAAGTTCTTTTCCAGATCAGGATAACAGTTATGATGGATTTTCAGATCGTTTAACAAGTGTATTGCAACTTATCATTGCCCGTCAACTGGGAAAAGTTAGCCTGCAATTAAATCCAACTTTTCTTACACGAGGCTATGCAATTTCTTACGATCAGAAGAATATATTTGCTCTTGGCGGAGCCATCAGATTACCGCTTATTACGAATAGATTAAATTTGATGGTAGATTACTTTCATCCATTCAGGAGCCAGGCCAGTAGGGATTCATTTTCAGTAAATGATAATATTAGATTTTATGACCCTTTAGGTATTGGTTTTGAAATTCTTACTTCAGGCCATATATTCAGGTTGAATTTTACGAATGCGACAGAAATTTTGGAAAACCGCTTTATACCAAGAACTATTTCAAGCTGGGGAAAAGGGCAATTCAGGTGGGGCTTTACAATATCAAGGCAGTTTACATTGTGGAGGTAGATATTACAATTTGAGTTTTTAGAGGTAACTTAATTAAAGTATTTAACGATAAAATGTTCCTTAGTACTTTTTTTTGCTGACACCAGAAAAATTGACATACCATTTAGAGGCCTGCCAAACCAATAACAGAATAGCTGTATTGGCACTACTACAAACGTTCAAATTCCTAACCTCCCTTCAGGTGCTTTATTTAATGCAGTAAGGACTGTATTGCAGAATAATTGTGTAAGCTGTCATAATAACACCACAACAGAAGGGGGTATGAACTGGACAGTTGATTGCAATATCGTAATGTTTAAAGACCGTATACAGGCCAGGGCTGTTAATGCTAATCCGTCTCCGATGCCACCTACAGGTTTAATACCTGCTTCTGAAAGGCAAAAAATAATTGATTGGATCAATGCAGGTGGAAAATTTACTGATTAAGAACACGATGATAATGGTAAGATGCGGAAGGCTTCCTGAAATGGAGGCCTTCTATTTTCCCCAACGAAAAGTTTTAATATCAATACCTGCCAGATCAAGCACTCTGTCTACGACTGTATTAGCCACTTCATCTATTGTTTTTGGACGGCTATAAAATGATGGTGTAGCCGGACAAATGATACCACCGGCAAGTGTAACAGCTTCCATATTCCGGATATGAAGCAGGTTGTACGGTGTATCCCTCGCAACGCAAATAAGTCTTCTTCTTTCCTTTAAAATTACATCTGCAGACCTGGAGATCAGATCATTTGATATGCCTGATGCAATCCTGCCAAGTGTTCCCATTGAGCAGGGTATGATTATCATAGTATCGTATTTACCGGAACCTGATGCAAAAGGAGCAATAAAGTCTGTAGTTCCATAGTATTTAACAGGGTAATTCTTATAGTTTTCATTTTCCAGCTCTGTCCTCCATACCTCTTTGGCATTTTCGGTCATTACCACTGATAATTCATCCCATTGATCTTTTAGGATCAATAGCTTTTCCAATAGGTTTTTAGCATAAATGGAACCGCTGGCGCCTGTTATTGCAACAACTATTTTTTTCATAATGACTTAATAACCCTCAAAGTACAGGAAAGTTGAAGTAAGTTAGATAATTTGATAACTGACTCAAAGTTAGTCTTTGTAGTATTACAACTACAAGAGACTAAATAAAGTTCTATATTAACGAATGTTACGCTGTTGAGCATAATCAATAAATATGGAAAAAAACAAAATTTGGGTAAATTGGGTAAAAAAATGACAATCAAATTATTTGTGTTATTAAATTATTAACGATATTAGCGTTGAATTTTCATAGGATAAGGTTTAATGGTTAATGGTTTTTGATTAGGGCCCCCCGATTTACTTCGGGGGTTCTTTTTTTTGTACATACCTAACCAGCAGGAAATTTAAGGGCAATGCAAAAAAATCCCTCCGTATTTGCGAAGGGATTTTAATTATACAGACTTTTTTTATTGTCAGAAACCTTTCGGTTGTTTAGCAGGTTTATTAGGTAATTGGGTGTTTTTGTTTCCCATATTTTCGAGGATCCAATTGGTCATCTTACTCCACAAATGGAAAGTTGTATTATCCATTCCTCCGGAGATTCCATGATTCTTGTTTGGATAGTATGCACTTTCAAAATCAATATTGCTTTTTACCAATGCAGTTATCATTTGCGTTGCATTTTGAAAATGTACATTATCATCTGCAGTGCCATGAACGATGAGATACTTTCCTTTTATCTTATCTGTAAAATTAATTGGTGAGTTATCATCATAGCCTTTAGGATTTTCCTGCGGTGTACGCATATATCTTTCTGTATAGATATTGTCGTAGTAACGCCAGTTAGTAACTGGGGCTACGGCCACAGCTGCGCTAAATACATCGCTTCCTTTTGTGATGGCCAAAGAACTCATAAAACCGCCATAGCTCCATCCCCAATGGCCGATATTGTCTTTATCAACAAATGGCATAGTGCCAAGATATTTTGCCGCATCTATCTGGTCTTCTATTTCAAACTTGCCCAATTGCAAATAGGTTTTCTTCTTAAATTCTTCACCACGATAACCTGTACCTGTATTGTCTACACTTACTACAATAAATCCTTTTTGTGCCAGCATCTGGTGCCAGGCACTTACTGCTCCAAAACGATTGGCTACTTGCTGTGAGCCAGGTCCCCCATAGTTGCAGAAAAGAACCGGGTATTTTTTTGTGGCATCAAAATTAGCAGGTTTTAGCATCCAGCCATTTAATGTATCACCTTTGCTGTTGGGTACTTTTATAAATTCGGCTTTTCCATATCCATACTCATCTAGTTTTTCTTTTAGCGTAGCACTTTCATTTACAGTTTTTGAAAGAGTGGTGCTGATATTTTTCTTTTTATCAATTACTATATCCTGCACGGTTACAATTTGTGGTGTATTCAGGTTTGAATAGAAATCGTAAAATTTTGTATAGTCATCGTTTAACTGAACTCTATGCCATCCATTTCCCTGTGTTAATTGTGTTGCTTTCTTACCGTTAAAATCTGTAACGAAAAGATTCCGGTCCATTGGTGTAGGATAAGCCATTGTGTAAAAAATACGTTTGTTGGCTTCGTCTACAGCTTCAATGTTGCTAATCTCAAAATTTCCCCTGGTTACTTGTGCAGATGATTTTCCGTCGAGGCTATTCAGGTATAAATGACGATAGCCATCTTTTTCACTGGTGAAGAGGAAATTCTTTCCATCCTTTAAAAACCACCAATCATCATTGATTTCAACAAAATATTTATTTTTCTCTTCGTATAACAAACTGGCAACACCTGTTTGAGCATTGGTTGCCAATAATTTTAAATTGTCTTGATGACGGTTCATCCAGTAAACCACCAGTGTGTTATCGTCTTTTGTCCATTTTATACGGGGAATATAAATATCACCTTGCTCATACTGTGCCTTTACATCTTTTCCAGTGGCTATTTCATAAATATGTATTTCCACTTTAGAATTTTCATCGCCTGCTTTTGGATATTTATAAGTGTACTGCTTATTGTATGTATCATCAAATTGAGTAAACTGGTATTCTTTCACTTTCCTTTCATCAAATTTATAGTAAGCTATATGATTTCCTTCTGGACTCCATTCATAAGCTTGTGTAAATTCAAATTCTTCTTCATATACCCAATCGCAATTTCCGTTGATGATTTTATTCCATTCTCCATCAGTAGTTATCGCTTTACATGTTTTGCTGGCGATGTCGTAAAGAAAAAGATTATTGTTTTTTACATAAGCAATTTTTGTTCCGTCTGGTGAAAAAGTAGGATGCAACACTTTGTCGTCTTCCAGTTTGATTAGTTTTTT
>JBBSJN010000194.1:0-5681 GCA_038257235.1 Chitinophagales bacterium | reverse complement strand
TTTTCATCTCTTACAATGGCTTCTACCAAGGCTGCGCCGGCAGCACCGGGAGCATACCATGCAGAGGTGCCGATGAGTGCTGTTAATGTGGCACCGCCAACCATCGTTGCTTTTACAATGGAATCTTGTTTTTCGGCAGAGATGAAATCGGTAACTGGTGCACTGTTCCAGGTGGCATGGCGAATTAATGGAATCATGGTAGTGTCGCCATGTCCGCCAACTACTACTGCATTCAAATCGGAAGGCGAGCAACCTAAGTGTTGGCTCAACTGGTATTTGAAACGGCTGCTATCTAATGTGCCGCCCATTCCGATAATTCTGTTTTTTGGTAAACCTGTTGCCTGCAAGGCAAGATAGGTCATGGTGTCCATCGGGTTGCTGATAACAATGATGATGGCATCCGGCGAATGTTTTAAAATGTTTTCGCTTACTGTTTTTACAATGCCTGCATTGGTGCCGATAAGATCTTCTCTTGTCATACCCGGCTTACGGGGAATGCCTGATGTGATAACCACCACACTGCTGCCTGCAGTTTTTGAATAGTCATTAGTTGAGCCGGTAATTTTTGTATCGAAGCCAAGTAATGTTGCGGTCTGCATTATATCCTGGGCTTTGCCTTCAGCCAGGCCTTCTTTAATGTCTAATAAAACAAGTTCGGCTGCCAGTTCTTTACGGGCAATATTATCAGCACAGGTAGCTCCTACAGCACCGGCACCTACAACAGTTATTTTCATATGTTTATTTTAGTTTTAAAAATTTGTTCCATGTTATTCGCCATAAAATTTCACTTGCCTGCCGGCAGGCAGCCACTATGTATGATAGCTCGAAAATTTGATGGCTCATTTCATGAAAAGAAATTTTGGAAATAATAAAATTATGTATCCGGTCAAAGGTATTAGTTTCAAAGAGAAATACCATTTGCAAAATTATTTTTTATCAGATCAGAAATAGATACCTGTTCTTAATTCTACTAAAGAACCGGACTTTCCATTTGGAATTTCATATGTAGCAATAAGAAAAATTTTATTAAAAGGTATTATGAAGAATCCTCCGCCATAGCCTGAGTGCCAGGTATTCGATTCTTCAAGCGGTTGCCATACACGGCCAATATCATAAAAACCAAGGAGGCCTATTTTACCGGTAAATAAAAAATTCCGGGTATTGGCTGCCCAGCGCAGTTCGTTGTTATTATTAAATGCAGATTTGCCATAGAATCGTTCCCTGTTGTAGCCGCGGAGGTCAAGGTTTCCTTTTAATTTATTCAAATGATAAAAATTGGCTTCTCCCGAAAGAATAGCTACCGCAGCTCTTGATGCAATGCTGAAATTTTTGCCTAATGGTAAATAGAATCCAAAATCAGATTTGAAATTGGTGAAGGATGTATTTTGTTTTTTTATATTGTTTAGATAAAGTCCGCCGATTGAAAAACGGAATCCTTTAGTAGGGAATACTTTATCGTTGACTGCGCGGTAGCGATAGGCTATTTCTCCACCTGCATATTGGTTGGTACTGTACTCCGGAAGATTGGGATCCTGGCCGGATAAGTATTTACCATTTTTTCTATCTACCCGTACGGCCTGGTAAATTCCGTTCAACTCCACATTATGATGTTCTGTTATTTTTTGAAAACCCATGGCAGCAAAATAACGATGACTGTAGGTGTGGTAAAAGCTGCTTGATTTTACATTTTCGATTGTTTCGTTGCCGATACCATAAAAACTTTCTATGGCAGGTAAATCTGCTCTCGCTTTGATGATGAAATCAAAACTTCCGGCTGCTTTTGGAAATAGACCAACATAGCCCACATTTACAGCACCTCTTACAAATCCGTAATTAGCGCTGAAAAGATGCAGGGTTTCGTATTCATCCTTCTTCCATCGTTTTGGGGTAATGAGAATGTCGGCACTGATTTTTATTCCTGTTCTTGGAAAATGATAGAACAAATCATTATCGAAAACTGCATACAAAGGATGTGTGAGGAAAGGAGTGATACCAATCTTTAAACTTTTTTTATGTGCGGTATCAAATTCATATTTTTCTCCGGTGTAAACTTTCAGGCGGTTATTTTTTGCTACTGCAATTGAGTCTGTAGCAAGCGGATCAATAATGCGAACAAGAATATTCTGGCCTTCATTTCCAGATGAAATAACCTTGTCTGCGTCATCAAGACTGTAAATTCTTATTTCTTTTGTTTCTGCTTTACTAAAAATGCGGCTGTAGAATGGTTCTTTTTTTACTTCATCTTCTTTGTTGATCTTATAAATGTTTATTTGTGTTTCGGTGGCCGACAATCTTTTTATTTCAAACAATTCTTTTTTATCAGAACCTAACAAATCAACATTTGCGGCCAGGTAATCATAATAATCATTGGCATATTCTTGTAAATGTTTTCTCCTTGATTTTAACTTAGCAATAATTTCTTCACCTGAAATAGCAAAATGAGTGGGTGGTAATAAGCGGATATTTTTTTCAATTACTTCATCTGTTAACGCCAGTTGTAGTTCTTTAGCCTGTTGAAGCCATACATCTTTTGTCAATTCGTTAGTAAAATATGGATCGAGATTGCGTCCGGCAAAGTTGAATTTTCCTATTTTTTTAATATCATTATTAAAACCCTGTATCTGTTTCAAAGGACCGGCTGCAAGATTGGGAAAGAAACCATTAATTCTTGTATAAGCCTGATCCCGGTCTCTTGGTATGGGTTTGTAAATGGTTTGTTTATCTGTTTCAAATTCTGCCCATCGCCATTGGTCGCCATGTCTTCCCCAATCGCCAATGAACATATCAAACAATCTTGCTCTTACAAATGCTACCTGATCTACCCTGTTGTCATTATCCTTATATAATTTCTCAAATAATTTTTCAGTGCCGATTACATTTTTTGCATTGCCGAAGCTGGCAACATCTTCCTGATTTTCGTCAGGTCTTTCTTCGAGTAAGTAAAGCTGATCACCATATTCATCATTATATTCTCCAAAGGCATCTTGCTTTGGTATAAAAACTATAACAGGATTGGTATGATAAATTCCCGCTGCTTCTGCCATTCCCGGTATAGTAACAGCAGCAAAAGGATAACCAATGGATGCCTGGTCTTTTGCAACCCGGCTGAGGAAAGTTCCATGAAATTGTTCATCCAGTCCGTTACCAAAATCTTTATCAATACTTCTTAAAACATATTCTTTCCCATTCTTATCTTCTAAACGTAAACCTTTTGTTTGACGGCTACCGCCTTCTTTAGTTGGATGCAATCCACCTTTGGCCGTATCGAGATAAAGGTTGTTGATTCTTGCTGCTGTTGCCCATTCTTTTCGGTAATGTGTTCCCCAAAAAAAAGTGTGCAAACCTCTCCGTTCATAATGTTTGCCGGGAATAACAACGGTGGTTCCTGTTAAGTGTGCAGAATCTTCCACAATAGTTGTCTGACTATGCGCTGTGGATAAAACAATGGTTAATAAAACATAACACAAAAGCCTGGGATGGAAGACGGTTGATTTTTTTATTGCAGTGGTTAGCATATACTGCATTATGGCATCAAAATCATGCCATTTATAAAGAGAAATTAATTTTAGCAGTAAATGATATGATTTTGTGTAAACTTATTTGAACTGCTTAAGTATATCTTCAATCTTCATTGAACCGGAAAATGTATTGATCAACTTTTGTTTCTTATCGTAGAATGCAAGAAAGGGAAGATTGTGAAACTGATAGTAAGCAGGAAGAAAATAACTTACATCTTTTCCTACAATGATGTTTTCATACTTTGAGAGTTGATATTTTTCGATAAACATTTTTATTTCTGTAATAGATGCCATCGATGACATTACAATCTGAATGTCTTTGAATTTTTTGATGTTTTTTGTGATCTCTTCTGTTTCATGCTGGCAATGGTCACAATCAGGAGCGAAAACCATCATCATTGCTGGTTTGTTTTTTTTCAGTTCAGCTTTTGTAAAAAAGGTAACACTATCTGACAACAGAAATTTTGCCTGGGGAAATAATCTGAACCTTTCGGAAGGAGATAGTGTTGAGTCGCCTTGTGCAGATGAAAAAATAGAAATTGTAATAAAACTGAATAAGAATATTGTTTGTTTCATGTGATTATTTTTTATTGATTGTTGGCCATCCCGATTTTCATCGGGACAGACTATAGAATTCGCTAATAATCATTCCAGTTGGTTTAAAGGATACTTATTGCTCATTTCATAACATCAAAGAAAGTATAATAAATTGATTTTGACCTTTTGCTGACGCAACTAATTATGAACAGGTTGTTTCTCCTGTTTAAATTGACTGCTCTTTTCCTTTTGCTATAACTTTTATGAACCCTATCTTTGCCGCCTCAATTTTTAATACAATGGCAAATACATCAGACATCAGCAGAGGGTTAATTATAAGTCTTGACAACAGTCTTTATACTGTTGTTGAGTTTGGCGAAAACAAAACAGCAAGGGCTGCTGCTAAAGTGTGGGCAAAGTTGAAGGGTGTTGACAATAACAGATCTATCGAGAAAACATGGAACTCAGGTGATACGATTCATCCCGTAAGAGTAGAAAGAAGAACATACCAGTTTTTGTATAAAGATGATACGGGTTACAGTTTTATGGACACAGAAACTTTTGAACAAATTGCTTTGCAGGAAACTACTATTGATGCTCCTCAATATTTAAAAGAAGGCCAGGAAGTTGGTATTCTTATCAATACAGAAAATGATCAGGTATTGGGTGCTGAGCTTCCCGATAAAATAGTTTTACAGGTAACGTACACTGAGCCTGGAATGAAAGGCGATACTGCTACCCGGACTTTAAAACCAGCTACTTTAGAAACAGGTGCCAGCATCGGTGTTCCTTTATTTGTAAATGAAGGAGAGCTGATTCGGATAAATACTAAATCTGGTGAGTATGTAGAAAGAGTAAAATCGTAAAAATATATTTGAGTAAAAATGGCCTGATTTCATCAATTTTTGGCCATTTTTGTTTGAATTAGCATCGATTTTGCCCGTTTTTTGTAAAAAATCATCTATTTTCTGAATTCTATTTCCCTAACTTAGCTTTGCTTTTTAAAAGCAAATTGATTTTTAAAACCAAATCAATCTATTAAATTGAAAAACATGGATTTCAAGCAAATACAAGAGTTGATAAAAATGGTCAACAAATCAAATATTGGTGAAGTATCAATTGAGCAAAAAGATTTTAAAGTAACGGTTAAGCAAAAAGAGGAAAATATAACGCAGGTAATGTCAGCTCCTCTTCAAGCTGCACCTGTGCAAATGATAGCACCCGTAGCTAATGCAAGTCAACAGGCCGCACCCGCAGGACAAGCACCAAAAGCTGCCGAAGCTCCGGCTGTCAATACAGTAACAATTAAAAGTCCGATGATAGGAACTTTCTATCGCAAATCGTCTACTGATAAACCAAACCTTGTAGATGTGGGCACAGACATCACACCGGGAAATGTTGTTTGCATTATTGAAGCGATGAAGCTATTCAACGAAATTGAAAGTGAAATAAAAGGCAAGATTGTAAAAGTGCTGGTAGAGGATTCATCACCTGTTGAGTATGATCAGCCGTTATTCTTAGTGGAGCCTGCATAATATGTAAAATGTGAATTGGTGAAGAATACAATCTGACTATTCACAATTCCACATTATCTTATTCATCACTTTAACTGATTTATGTTTAAAA
>JBBSJN010000193.1:0-5720 GCA_038257235.1 Chitinophagales bacterium | reverse complement strand
TACGATATGGTGAGCGGCTGGAAAAAGAAACGCTACGATAATACGCTGACAAAAAATATTCCTTCCAAATTTTTTAATGCTGTAACAAGAAAAGTTTCTGGCATTAAACTACACGATTTTAACTGCGGGCTAAAAGCATATAGCCATCGTGTTGTAAAAGGTGTGGAAGTCTATGGCGAAATGCATCGTTACATTCCTGTGCTTGCAAAATGGGCTGGCTTTAAAAAGATTGGAGAGAAAGTAGTAGAACACCGTGCAAGAAAATATGGTGTATCCAAATTTGGATGGAGAAGATTTGTAAATGGCTTTTTAGATTTATTATCTATCACTTTTGTGGGAAAATTTTCTAAACGACCGATGCACTTTTTTGGCTTGTGGGGCACATTATTCTTTATGGCTGGTTTAGGAATTTCATTATATCTCATCATTTCTAAAATCATAGACACCAGTTTTGCGCTGACAAACCGCCCGGGATTTTTTCTTGCACTTACATCTTTGATTATCGGAATGCAATTGTTTCTGGCAGGTTTTATTGGTGAATTAATTTCCCGCAATTCGCCAAACCGTAATGCTTATTTAATAGAAACGAAAACCGGTTTGTGATGGCAAAGGTCATCATCATAGGGCCCGGGCATCCGCTTCGGGGTGGATTGGCTACATTCAACCAGCGATTGGCAAAAGAATTTATTGATGAAGGACATGACTGTTCCATTTATTCCTTTTCACTACAATACCCATCATTTTTATTTCCGGGGAAAACACAATACAGTGATGAGCCAGCTCCAGAAAACCTGACCATACATTCTGTCATTAATTCTATCAACCCGTTTAACTGGATAAAGATTGGCAACAGGCTGAAAAAAGAAAAGGCTGATCTTATCATCGTACGATTCTGGCTACCTTTTATGGGACCTGCACTGGGTACTATTTTAAGAAAAGTAAAAAAGAATAAGCATACAAAGATTATTTGTATTGCTGACAATATCATTCCGCATGAAAAAAGAATTGGCGACAAACTATTTACTAAATACTTTTTGAAAAGCTGTGATGCTTTTATTACGATGAGTGAAAAAGTAATGAGTGACTTGCGGTTATTTCAAAAATCCATGCCTAACGGCAGGCAGGCTAAGCCTGCCATTTTAGTATCTCATCCTTTGTATGATAATTTTGGAGAAATCATTTCAAAAGAAGAAGCAAGAGAGAAATTAAAAATCAGCCAGGAAGAAAAAATTATTTTGTTCTTCGGATTCATTCGGAAATACAAAGGCCTTGATCTGTTATTTGAAGCAATGGCAGATGAAAGAATAAAGAAATCCGGAATTAAATTACTGGTGGCAGGTGAATATTATGAAGATGCAAAGACTTACAATGAACAAATAGAAAAATTGGGCATAAAAGACCAATTGATCTTAAAAACTCATTTTATACCGGACAGTGAAGTAAAATATTATCTGTGTGCTGCCGATGCAGTGATTCAGCCCTACAGAAATGCCACACAAAGCGGTGTAACTCCCCTCGCCTATCATTTTGAAAAGCCAATGCTGGTTACTAATGTTGGAGGTTTGCCTTTTTTGGTTCCGCATGAAAAAGTAGGATTGGTTGTTGAGCCAAATCCACGAGACATCGCAGATGGTATTCTGAAATTCTATGAATTAGGCGAACAGTTTTTTATTCCTCATCTTCGCACCGAAAAACAAAAATACAGCTGGTCGAATCTGGTAAAAGCTATTCAAAATCTTGCTCAATAAAGATATACTGTTGAAGAGTGCGACGCAAGGGACGATGATAGTAGTAATACAGCTGGGTAACAAATAATCAAAGCAATAAACGGAAGATGATATATAGAAGTAAAGCTCCATTGCGGATTGGATTGGCCGGTGGTGGCACAGATGTGAGTCCTTATAGTGATTTATTTGGCGGAGCCATATTAAATGCAACGATTTCGCTGTATGCAAATGCAACGCTAGAACCAAACGATGAAAAGAAAATTGTGCTGGAAGCAATGGACAGAAATGAACGACAGGAATTTGATTGGGCAACTGAATTACCAATTGATGGCAAATTAGATTTACTAAAAGGCGTATATAACCGTATTCAAAAAGATTACGATTTAAAAGAGCAAGGTTTTCGTTTGTCTACTTTTGTTGATGCACCTGCTGGTTCAGGATTAGGCACATCATCTACTTTAGTTGTTGCTATTATCGGTGCTTTTTCCGAAATGCTTCGTTTGCCATTGGGAGAATACGATATGGCACATTACGCTTATGATATTGAAAGAAATGATTTGAAGCTGGCTGGTGGCAAGCAAGATCAGTATGCTGCTACATTCGGTGGCGTTAACTTTATGGAGTTTTTTGCTGATGATAAAGTAATTGTAAATCCGCTTCGGGTAAAGCAACAGCATTTGTTTGAACTGGAGAACAATCTGGTTCTTTATTATACAGCAACCAACAGAGAATCGGCAGAGCTTATTAAAAAACAAAGTAAAAACGTAACGGATAAAAAAGAAAAATCCATTGAAGCAATGCACCAGTTAAAAGAACAGGCGCAACGAATGAAAGAAGCATTGTTGATGGGTAAACTAAATGAGGTTGGTGATATTCTGGACTATGGTTTTCAGCAAAAAAGAAAAATGGCTGATGGTATCAGCAATCCGCTGATGGAAGATATTTATGAAACGGCAAAAAAAGCCGGTGCAACAGGTGGAAAAATTTCCGGAGCTGGTGGCGGTGGTTTTATGATCTTCTATTGCCCCGGCAATGCAAAATACACTGTGATGCAAAGGCTGGAGAAATTTGGTGGTTATAGTAAGAATTACCAATTTGTGGAGCATGGGTTGAAGACATGGACGATTTAGCCCCCTTCCGACTTCCCCCGAAAGGGGAAGCCACCAGCACACAGCCCAGTTAATTGAAATTTAAATTAATTATTTGTAAAGAACTTTAGAACACAATATGGATAAGATTAAAAATATTATTCAGGCTTCTATTGATACGAAGCAAGAAATTTTAAAGGATGAAGAACTATTATCTACTGTTGAAAAAGTAGTGGATGTTATCACTGCTGCTTTTCAAAATGGCAACAGAGTTTATTTTTGTGGTAATGGTGGAAGTGCTGCCGATGCACAACACTTGGCGGCAGAGTTTTCCGGCCGGTTTTATACAGATAGAAAAGCATTGCCTGCGGAAGCATTGCATTGTAATACATCATATCTGACAGCGGTAGCGAATGATTATGGATATGATGTTGTCTATTCAAGAATGATTGAAGGTATTGGTGAAAAAGGCGATGTGCTGATTGGCCTTTCTACTTCTGGTAATTCTGTCAATATTATTAAAGCATTTGAAGCAGCAAAAGAAAAAGGAATTCACACAGTTAGCTTTACAGGAATTACCGGAGGACAAATGAAATCATTAAGTGATTATTTAATTAATATTCCTTCGTCTGATACGCCAAGAATTCAGGAATCGCATATAACTCTCGGTCATATAATTTGTCAGTTGGTAGAAGAGAAAATATTTGCCCACATCCTTTAAAGAGGTGAAATTATTGACTACTCTATGTATAATGAAAATTTAAATCATCAAGACTTTTTGAAAGTCCCCTTTAGGCCCGCCCGGACGACCCGGTCGGACGGGGGGTTGGGGGTTAAAGAAGCTATCATTTTAGCAGGCGGATTAGGCACAAGACTTCGGGATGCGGTTCCCGACTTACCCAAATGCATGGCTTCAGTTGCTGGCCGGCCCTTTCTTTTTTATGTTATTAATTATCTGAGAAGCCATGGAATTGAGAAATTTATTTTTTCACTTGGTTACAGGCATGAAATCATTCAGGAGTATTTAAACGATCAATTTTCAATGCTCAATTATCAATGTACAATTGAGGACGAACCATTAGGTACAGGCGGAGCCATTCAGCTTGCATGTTCAAGAACTACTGAGGACAATGTTCTTATAACGAATGGAGACACAATATTCGAAATCAATGTTAATGAGTTGGAAACCGTACATACTACTAATGCAGCTGATGCTACTTTGGCGTTGAAACCATTGAGTGATTTTGACCGTTATGGAATTGTAGAAATAAATGAAGAATATGCGATTACAAATTTTCAGGAAAAACAATTTTGCAAAAAAGGAAATATCAATGGCGGCACTTATATATTAAACGTAAGATCATTTCTTAAAACTGAATGGCCTGCAAAGTTTTCCTTTGAAAAAGACTTTCTTGAAACGAATAAGTTCAAGCTATTTGGTTCTGTACAGGATGGATATTTTATTGACATTGGCATACCTGAAGATTATAACAAGGCACAAACTGAATTTGCAAAACCGAAGCTGGATTTAAAAGCAATTGATAAAAGTTGGACCATCTTTATTGACCGTGACGGAGTAATTAATCATGAAAAGAAAGATGATTATATCAAGAATTGGGATGAGTTTCGCTTTTATGATGGCATTAAAGAAGCGTTTCAACTATTGAATGAACATTTCGGGAAAATTATCATCGTTAGTAATCAACGGGGTGTTGGCAGAGAATTGATGACTGAAGCAGAGTTGCATAATATCCACCAGCGTATGAAAGAAGAAATAATTAAGGCTGGTGGCAGCATTGATAATATCTATTATTGCACAAGTACTGATAATAAACATCCCGACCGAAAACCCAATCCGGGCATGGCTTTCCAGGCAAGAACTGACTTTCCGGAAATTGATCTCGACAAATCAATCATGATCGGCAATAAACTCAGTGATATGCGGTTTGGAAGAAATGCAGGTGTTTACACTGTATTTGTTGACACCACCAATCCGGATACAGCCTTTCCTCATCCTGATATTGATTACAGGTTCGGCTCACTACCGGATTTTGTCAAAGCTTTATAAAATATCATAAAATTTTTGTCGGCGTTTTACGTTTAGCCTCCTTAAACACTATTTTAAGGTGCAACCGGTCTACCCTGTTAAGCATCTGTATGAAGTCGTAACTTAGCGCATAAAATCAAAATTCATCCGGTGAAAAAATATTTTTTCTTTTTCCTTGCTCTATTTGTACTGCTTTCTTTTTCGCAGGCAGCATTTGCACAAAAAATAGCTGCTGCCGACATGAAAAAGCTCCAGGCCAAAGAAGATACCTTAAAAGAATATTCATACTACCTGAATACGGATACGCTGCAGGAAGACAGGATGGTATCAGACAGCATTTTTACTAAAGTTTTAGTCAGGGCATTGTTGGTAAAAAATTCTTTCTACTACCCTTTCGATTCTGTTTTGGGAATTTCTAAAATATATTCGCCTGACACATCTTTTCGCATTATCACCTGGAGTCTTACTTACGACGATTATTATTCAAGACAGCGGGGAGCCATTCAAATGAGAACAGCTGATGGGTCATTAAAACTATTTCCACTTCGGGATGTCTCTGAATTTACAGATAAAGCGGAAGATTCTGTTCGTACAAGAAACAGCTGGATTGGCGCCATGTATTATAACATGATTAAGACACAACACAAAGGCAAAAATTTTTATACCTTATTTGGCTTTGATCCCTACGGCGTACAGAGCAGTATGAAGTGGATTGAAGTGCTCACCTTTAATGAGAAAAGAGAACCGGTTTTTGGTGGGCCATTTTTTAATTACGAGAAAGATTCCATTCCCCAACCCCCGAAATACAGGATTGGAGTAGAGTTTAAAAAAGGTGCCAGAATACTGGTAAACTATATT
>JBBSJN010000192.1:0-5809 GCA_038257235.1 Chitinophagales bacterium | reverse complement strand
AGATTTTCAGAAACAGCTGTTATGGCATCGCTTTCATTAATAGAGAAAGTAACAACAGGGGCATAGGTTTTATCTCTTCCAACGAGAGTTATATCTGTTCCATGTAACGTTGTTATAACAGGGATTTCATAACCCTCTTTTTTTAAAATTTGCTTGGCCATATAGGCAGCAGATGCATGTGGAATGGCATAATGCACATGCAGTAAGTCCAGCTTGTTATTTTTTATAACGTCAACCATTGTACTGGCTAAAGCAGTTTCGTATGGTGGATAATCAAATAGCGGATAGGTTGGAACCTGCACTTCGTGATAAAATATATTTGGGATAAATCCATTAAGCCTTACCGGCTGCTGGTAGCTAATAAAATGTACCATATGGCCTTTTTGGGCAAGAGCTTTTCCTAATTCTGTTGCCAAAACGCCGGAGCCACCAAATGTAGGGTAGCAAACAATTCCAATTTTCATAAATTCCAGTTCTAATAATGAACTAAGGTAACAGTTTTATGTGGCTTTGGTTTGCTGTTTATCTTAAAAAAAGTTACAAGCATTTGACCTTTGTATTAACTTTATCCAAATTCGTAAAATATGCAGAAGATATTTTTTATCCTTTCCTTTTTTGTCGCTGCTTTCCAGGTTCAGGCGCAAAATGCTGATTCTGTTTTCATCAAAAAAATTGCAGATGAAATACTAACCAATGGGAAGGCTTATGATAATCTACGGGATCTTACCAAAAAAATAGGTGGAAGATTGGCAGGCTCACCACAAATGGTAAAGGCTGAGCAATGGGGTATGAATGTAATGAAAGAAAGCGGTGCTGAAAATGCCTGGATGCAACAGTGCATGGTGCCGCATTGGGTAAGGGGAGGCGAAGATCAGGCTTCTTTTAATGTTCAGGGGAAAAAGGGGTATGAAAAACTGGATGTGATTGCGTTGGGAAATTCAATTGGCACGGGAAAGGCAGGAGTTATTGCAGAAGTAATAAAAGTTGATTCATTTGATGAACTGGAAAAAAGAAGAGATGAGATAAATGGAAAAATTGTTTTTTATAATTATAAATTCAATGATACCTATGTGAATACATTTTTGTCGTATAGGGATGCTGGTCAATACAGGAGCCAGGGGCCAAGCCGTGCAGCCAAATATGGAGCTAAAGCAGTAATTGTAAGAAGTATGAGTCATGCTGCAGATAATAACCCGCATACAGGAGCCACCAGATATGATTCGGCATATCAAAAAATTCCAGCTGTTGCAATTGGATTAAGAGATGCGGATAAGTTAAGTAACCAAATCGAACAATCGAAAGTGATGGTAAGAATGCAAACCAATGGACATTTTCTACCAGACACAATTGGTCATAATATAATCGGAGAATTAATTGGTACAGAATTTCCAAAAGAATATATAACTGTAGGCGGGCATCTGGATAGTTGGGATAATTGCGAAGGCGCTCATGATGATGGAGCCGGTTGTGTGCAAACTGTAGAAATATTAAGAGCATTTAAAGCTTTAGGTTATCGGCCAAAACATACAATACGATTTGTGTTGTTTGCCAATGAGGAAAATGGACTAAGAGGTGGGAATAAATATGCTGAAGAAGCAGTGGCCAGAAATGAAAAACATATTCTTGCTATCGAAAGCGATGCTGGCGGGTTTACACCAAGAGCATTGGGTCTTTCTGGTTCGGATGAACAGTTCCAGAAATTTTTGAGCTGGAAAGAATTGATTGCACCTTATGGTTGTACGGAATTTAATAAAGGAGGGGGAGGAGCTGACATTGGTCCGTTAAACAGAGCTTTAAAAACACCAACAGCAAGCCTTAATCCTGATTCGCAACGTTACTTCGATATTCACCATGCAAGAAGTGATGTATTTGAAGCAGTAAATAAAAGAGAATTGGAATTGGGTGCTGTGAATATGGCTGCATTAATTTACCTGGTAGATAAATATGGTTTGTAACCAGCTTTAGTAACCTGTCTGCCGTCAGGTAGGTTCTTTTGAGCTTCCTTTGCCTGCCCGGATGACTCCGTTTGGACGGGGCGTCGCACACTTGTACTGTTGTAATTCTATCCGATTAATTCTTTTATAACTGAATTTACATTTTCAAATGGAAAAGACTTGATTATTTTTTCCATTTGTTGTTTTATTTCGGTGGTGCATAAATTGCCAATACTTCCTTCATGAGTATGATTGACGTTTATATCGTAGACAAAATTACCAGCTTCGATATCCAATCCCACTTTTTTATAAGCATCCCTGAATGGCATCCCACTATTTACCAGTTTATTCACTTCTTCAACGCTGAATATATATTTGTATTTATCGTCTGCCAGAATATCTTTTTTTAATTCAATGTTGCCTAGCATCAGACCTGCCATTTCAATACAATCTTTTAATGTTTTGAATGCGGGGAATAAATGTTCTTTCAATAATTGTAAGTCACGATGATAACCGGATGGAAGATTAGTTGTCATTATTGTTATTTCATTTGGCAATGCCGCAATCCTGTTGCAGTGAGAACGGATCAATTCAAATACATCGGGGTTTTTTTTATGCGGCATAATGCTGCTACCAGTAGTTAACTCGGCCGGAAAAGAAATAAAACCAAAATTCTGATTTAAAAATAAACAGGCATCCATGCTGAGTTTTGCCAAAGTACTCGCCACATTGGCAAGTGACTGTGCCACCACTCTTTCTGCTTTCCCTCTTCCCATTTGTGCATACACAACATTATAGTTCAGATCAGCAAAGCCCAATAGTTTTGTTGTCATTGTTCTGTTGATAGCAAAAGAAGAGCCGTAACCCGCCGCAGAACCTAATGGATTCTTATTCACTACATCATAAGCTGCTTTTACAGTAATAACATCATCAACTAAGCTTTCTGCATAGGCTCCAAACCATAATCCGAAGGATGAAGGCATAGCTAATTGCAGATGTGTATAACCCGGTAACAGGTTAGCTTTATACTTTTCACTTTGGGCTTGTAGTAACTCAAAAAACGGCTGAATAATTTTTACTAATTCCTCTAACTCACTTCTGAGAAACAACTTTACAGCTACCAGCACCTGGTCATTACGGCTTCTTGCACTGTGAATTTTCTTTCCGGTATCACCGAGCTTTTGTGTCAATAGCAATTCTATTTGTGAATGAATGTCTTCAACATCATCCTGCAATTTAAATTCACCATCCTGTATTTGCCTGTATATGTTTTTTAGTTCTTGTTGCAGTTGAATTAATTCTTCTTTTGTTAATAATCCAACTGATTCCAGCATTTCAATATGAGCTAAAGAGCCCAGTACATCAAAGGAAGCAAGGTACATATCCATTTCACGGTCGTTGCCAACAGTAAACTTTTCTACTTCTTGTAATGATGCTTTATCTTTTTGCCACAGTTTCATGTGAGTAATTTTTATTTTTTTTGCCATCCCGATTTCATCGGGACAGGCTATGGAATTCTCCATAAAATTTCATCGTAGTTTTTTGAATAGTTACCCGAAATTTTTATGGCTCATTTCATACTATTTTATTTAAAAGCTGTATGTACAAATCAATTCCAGTCTTTATTTCATCAATATAAATATACTCATCTGCTGTATGACTTCTTGCAGAATTTCCCGGCCCCATTTTTAAAGATGGGAAAGGCATTAAAGCTTTATCGGATGTTGTAGGCGAGCCATAATAAGTTCTTTCAAGTTCAGTTGCTGCTTTTACTAGTGGATGATCTAAAGAGATTGAGGTTGGACGTAGTCTTGTACTTCTTGGATTAACCTCACATTCAACATTCTTTTTTATTATTTCCAATACTTCTTCAAAACTATATAACTCATTTATTCTGGTGTCTACAACAAATTTGCAAATAGGAGGAACAACATTGTGAGCTTTATTTTCCGTTTCAATCACTGTTACACTCATTTTATTTGCCCCTAGTAAGTCTGAAACCTTAGGAAACTTATAGCTGTTGAACCACTCAATATCTTTCAGTGCTTTGTATATTGCATTCTCTCCTTCATTTCTTGCAGCATGACCAGCTTTTCCGTGACTTATGCAATCTATCACCATCAATCCTCTTTCTGCAACCGCTATTTGCATTTGAGTGGGCTCACCAACAATGGCGCAATCAATTTTTGGTAAATAAGGTAAAGTGTATTCAATACCTCCTGCACCGGAAATCTCTTCTTCAGCTGTTGCAGCAAAAATGACATTGTACTTACTATCTGATTTATCATAATAATTTAAAAAAACTGCCAGCAAAGAAACCAAACAGCCTCCGGCATCATTACTTCCAAGACCGAATAGTTTGCCATCGTCTTCGATTGGGGAAAAAGGGTCTTTAGTGTATTGCGGATTTGGTTTTACTGTGTCGTGATGTGAATTGAGTAAAATGGTTGGTTTTGATTCATCATAATGTTTGTTCAAAGCGAAAACATTATTCCCCACTCTTGTAGCAGCAATATTTTTCAGAGCCATAAATTTGCCGATAATTCCGGCAGTCTGATCCTCTTCTTTACTGAATGAAGGGGTTGCTATCAACTTTTTTAATAAGCTAATAGCCTCATTCTGTAATATAATTAAATCGCTACTCATTGAGTATTGCTGTGCCTGATTTTCCTTCAATTAGTTGATTCAGGTTTTCTGCTTTCCCTATAATAACTTTTTTTACGCCACTTTTTAATGCAGCAAATGCGTTATCCAGTTTAGGTATCATGCCAGCAAATATTTTTTTTGTTTCCTTTAGTTTCTGGTAATCAGCTGGCTTGATTTCTGGAATTACAGATGAGTCATCATTAGCATCGAGCAAAACGCCGTCTTTTTCAAATGCATATATAAGTTCAACATCATACCAATCACTCATGGCTTTTGCAATTTCCTGTGCTATTGTATCCGCATTTGTATTTAGTAATTGCCCTTGCTGGTCATGTGTTATTGGTGCAAAAACTATCGAAATATTTTCTTGCAGTAGCGTCTTAATAAGTTTGGTATTGATTAAATCAATGTCACCTACAAAACCATAATCCATTCCTGGATGTACTCTTTTATGTGCCAATATGCTATTTCCGTCTGCACCGGATAATCCTATGGTATTACAATCATAAGACTGTAATGAAGCAACAATGTTTTTATTTATATAACCCGCATAAACCATTGTTACTATTTTCAACGTCTCTGCATCGGTTATCCTTCTGCCATCCAATAACTTTTGTTCAATGCCAAGTTCTTCAGCCATTCTGGTTGCCAGCTTACCGCCTCCGTGTACTAAAATCTTTTTTTCATTAAGTGACGCAAAATCTTTTAGAAATGATTTGAGTTTTTCAATATCGTCGATAATATTACCACCAATTTTTATGACGTATAGTTTATTCATTTCTCTTTAGTATTTCTGCCAACACTGTTTGTGCAGCCCAAATCCTGTTAGAAGCTTCTTGTGTAACGATGCTGTTTGGTCCGTCTAATATTTCATCACTTAATTCTACATTCCTGCGAACAGGGAGACAATGCATCACTTTCGCATTATTTGTAAGCTCTAATTTTTTATTGGTCATCATCCACTTTGGGTCGCTTTCATACATTTTACCATAGTCAGTAAAAGTGCTCCAGTTTTTTACATACACAAAGTCGGCATCCTTCAGTGCTTCGTTTTGATCATGCGTTATTGTTGCTCCTTTTGTAAATTCTGAACTCAGTTCATAATCTTCAGGATGTGTAATTACAAAATCAGCTTTTCCCCATGCATTTATCCATTGAGAAAAACTATTAGCCACACATTGGGGTAACGGTTTTACATGCGGAGCCCAGGTCAATACGATTTTAGGTTT
>JBBSJN010000191.1:0-5831 GCA_038257235.1 Chitinophagales bacterium | reverse complement strand
TACATTTTATAGAAGTGAAAGCAAGAAAAGCATCGCCTTTCGGTTATCCCGAAGACAGTGTAACGAAAAAGAAATTTAAAAATTTACAAAAAGCTGCGGATGAGTATTTGTTTCTGAATCCCGGTCATCAATGGATACAGTATGATGTGTTGTCGATAACCTTGAATAAGCAGGGGGAGGATGAATATTTTTTGATTGAGGATGTTTTTTTATGAGGAGAGAGGTGAAAGGGAAAAGGTGAGAGGGGTGAACACTCCGTTAAATTAATTTTTTCTCAAAGATTTTAAATTCTTATTTCGGGTCTCCCGGATTCAAATTACTAATCATTTTACTTAACATGGCAAAAACAGAATTGAGATAGCTTTCCAAAGCTTCGATTTGATTATTCTTCAGATATTCAATTATCAGTGCAACTTCAATTTGTGTATCTATTTCCACCAATGAACTTCTGGATATTTCATAAAACCGTTTCGATCCGGCTTTGTTCTTCTGGATGAGCCTTCAGCAATATTGCTACAAACAGAAATAGCTGCTCGCCGAAGCTGGCTGACTAAAACATATTGTTCTTCCTTAGGAAAATTCTTGGTTAACTTATATACTTCTTTAACCAGAAGCAATGACATTTTATAAACTTCCAGTTTCTTATGTGCCAAATTCAACATACATAAATATTTTATTAATTTAAAAAATCATCTAACAACTCTCTCTTTTTTCCCTTTCCTCTCTCTCTCTCTTTTCCCTTTCCCCTCTCTCTTCTCACCTCTCTCTTCTGACCTCTCCCCTCTCACCTCTCTCTTCTCACCTCTCTCTTCTCACCTCTCCCCTCTCACCCAACTCATCATTTTCTCTACCAACCGAAAAGTAGCGGGGCATAATTCAACATTTTGTTTATGAACATGGGCATAATCTTTAAACTTTTTTGAGAGATGCGGGAAGCCGGAACAATCAACAGGACGAACTTCGTAGATGCTGCATTTATTATCTTTCAGATTTAAGAACTGACAAGGTTCTGTTTTATTCAGCCAGTCACGGTCGCCGCCTTTTTCTTTGCGTAACCATTTCTTCTGAAATGCTTCGACCGTCATGTTCAGATGCGCCGATATTCTTTTCATATCTGTATTGGTAAATGTCGGCGTCATCGTTTTGCAGCAATTGGCACAAGTAAGGCAATCTGTTTCCTGCCATACTTCTTTTTCCAATACGGCTATTTTTTTATCCAGGCCACGGGGAGCTTCCCTTTCCAGCTTGGTTAAAAAACGACGCATACTATTTTTTCTGTTCTTTGCTTTTTGTCTGAATGAACGAAGGTTAACGGACTGCATTGTACTCATGAGCCGAAGATACTATTTGAAACTATTCATTGAGCAGTAAAATAATATTAGTCTCTCAAATTTTCAATGGTTATTTTTGCTCAACAACAAACCAATTATTATGAAGACTTTTATTACTGTAGCATTTTCGCTTATCACAGTTATAACATTTGTAGCCTGTGGCTCAAAATCAGGTGATGGTTCGGCATCTTTTTGCGATACAGCTTGTTTAACAGACAGTATTAAATTTCAAGGCGACCACAAACTGGAGCCTGTAGTATTTATTACTGCCAGCGATTGTAAAGCTGATAGTATTATCTGGAGCTATAACGGAATGGGTACATTTCGTAAAACAGCCTTTGAATACTTGATTGGCAAGAAAGTAAATATCAATAAAGATTTTATCCGTTGTTTCTTTAATAATGCCGAAGTGGCCTGGGTTCTTTTTAATGACTGCGAAAACGGAAGAGGCTTTCAGATAAAATTACCGTTTGATAAAGACCAGAGCTTTAGCCTGAGAAGTAGTGGTCTCAATAATCTTGATCCTAAATTCTCTATATCAGATAATCTTGTAGTAAGTACCGACAGAGGCAATCTTTTTATTGAAGATATGAGCACTGGCAAAAAGGCCTCTATGACTTTTGGCGAAGCATTGGAGATTGATTATGATTATATGCATGACCATATTGACTCTGTAAACATAACCAATACAAAAGCCTGGGCTAAAGTAAAAATTGGTAAAGAATGGAAAGTAATTGAGAAGGATATAACGTTTGAGTGAGGATGGAATTAGTTAATTGAGAATTTATCTAAAACACTTCATTACCAATTAACTAATAAACTAATTAACTAATTACCATAATGTGGGAGCCTTATAAAAAAGGATTCAAAGCATATCTGCAATTAGAAAAATCATTATCTGATAATTCTGTGCAAGCCTATCTGCGGGATATGGAATTACTGACGAATTATCTTCAGGAATCAGCAGCATTAAAAAATCCGGCTGACATTAAATTAAAAGACCTTCAGCAATTTATTAAATGGATTACTGAACTGGGAATGACAGCTTCTTCGCAGGCAAGAATCATTTCCGGTATCAGGGCTTTTTATAAGTATTGTTTGCTGGAAGATATTTCCAAAACCGATCCTACTGCCCTGCTGGAAGCTCCCAAACAAAAAAGATTGCTGCCCGATGTGTTGAGTTTTGATGAAATAGAAAAAATGATTTCTTGCATTGATCTCAGCAAACCAGAAGGCGGTCGTAATAAAGCGATACTTGAAACCATGTATAGTTGCGGTCTTCGTGTAACGGAACTGGTCAATCTGAAAATATCTCAGTTGTATTTAGATGTAGGTTTTATAAGAGTGTTGGGTAAAGGTGATAAAGAAAGATTGGTGCCAATCGGCAGCAGTGCTATAAAGTATATTAATATTTATAAAAACACTATCAGAGTTCATACTTCTCCCACAAAAGGTAATGAAGACATTCTTTTTCTAAACTACAGGGGAGGTAAATTATCCAGAGTCATGATCTTTTATATCATTAAAGACCTGGCATTGAAAGCGGAGATAAAGAAAATTGTATCGCCACACACATTCAGGCATTCATTTGCCACACATCTGGTAGAAGGTGGTGCTGATTTAAGAGCCGTACAGGAAATGCTGGGACATGCAAGCATTACAACCACCGAAATCTACACTCATCTTGACAGAGAGTTTCTTAGAAAGACCTTGGAAAATTTTCATCCGGCTTTTAAATAAATTTTACCACATAGAAATGAGGCTATCCCTAAAGCCTTCAAATCGTCATTACGAGGGAGTAACAGCCTGTCCCGATATTAATCGGGAACCGAAGTAATCTAATAAACAACAATCTCATGTATATTAAGATTGCTTCACATTCGTTCGCAATGACGGCTTTTGGGACAGCCTCATTTAAGCACCTTTCTTTCTATTCCGAAATAATCCTATCTGGACAGGTTATGGTTTAAAAACCGAACTATTGAATAATTATTTTTTCTGTCATCTTCTTACCTGTCTTCTTATTGGTGAGCACTAAGAAATAACTGCCAGCCGCAACTTTAGGCACATCAACATTAAGCACTCTTGCTTCTCCATCAATCCATATTTCCTTTTGTTGCATCAGTTGGCCTGAAAGATTTATAAAATTAACCGCATAATAACCTTCTTCCATCATTGCTATGCCAAGGGATATATTGCCACCAGATAGAACAGGATTGGGATAAATAAAGAATTTGTTTTGTGATGCGGGAATTTCAATATCTCTACTTACTATTTCATCAACTTCATTGTTTCTACGAACAGTAACTCCTCCTGCTATTATTTCTCCTTTAACCAATCCTGAAGATGCAGTAACAACAACTTCTCCTAACATAACAGACTTCATTTCTATTTTCAAAAAATTGGCAGCACCATCTATCGTTACTTCTTTTGATTCATACCCAACAGATGAAATGAGCAATGATTTATTTTTGCCAATCAATTCTTTATTTATAATAAACTCTCCTTTTTCATCTGCTATGTACGTATTCAATGTTTTACCAACTTGAATGCTAGCATATGGAACAACGTTGCCAGCTTCATCCCTTATTTTTCCTTTGAGCGCATTGGTAATTATTTCCGGCTCGCAAACTTTAATTGTATCGGCCTTAAAAGGTTCAATCCTATCCGGCATTACCATTCCCAATGTTTTAAATTCGCTGGTCATTGGTGTGCGGATAGTGTCTTTTTCTACAGCCATCATCTTACCCATTTTTATATTTTGTGCAGATGCTTTTGAAATCAAAAAAGCAGGCAGCAGGAAAGTAAAAAAATGTTTTGCCCATGGAATCCGCTTTTTAGGAATTTCAATTTCCCTGTTTAACTGGTCAGTCATAAAACGACCGCAAACAGAACCTGTGGATGGATTTTTAAAGAACTGTGCCACTTCCCGGTCGCTCATATCACTAAAGTCAACGACTTGTTTTTGGCAGGAGCCGCAGAATTTCCCCCTGACATCAGGGCTCATTTTATCCCAGTTTTCATGACAAGGTTCGGCGATGGAGAGTGCTATTTTTTTTGACATATAATTTGTTTTTGTTGATTCAATCAAAACAACCAGTGGTTCTAATGAGGGGTTCCGTAAAAACGGAACCCCGTTATCACTAACCGGCTGTTAAATGATTAGTTACGCTTTATTGATGCCGGTCTATTAATAATTGCATATTGCTGATTAAATTATTTTCTTTTACTTAATGGAAGTATTTCTTCGTCGTCATCCGTATCAATATTTTTCTTTGGCTCTGGCTTTGATTTGGCAAGTAACTGAGCACTTTCAACCAATCTTATAAATTCTGACCGATAACCTTCATCATCGTTGCCTCTTGCTTTGCGGGCCATTTCCGCCACACTACTATAAGAAGAATTGGATTTGAATTCTGAATCCCGGAGCAACATACCAAACTGTGCTACTGCTGCTGCAAAACGGAAGTTGTCAGAGGTTTTTGCAATTGATACTTGTTTGTCAGCAACAGGATGTTCAATAAGTTTACTTACATCACCATCCGGTGCTTTGTAACGGAATTTTACCGTTAAGATTTCGTCAGTATGTTTTGTCTTACTTAAAGGAGCTACATCTTTCTGGTATTTCAATGCATCCACATCTTTCAGGAAACTGCTTTTTACACCTACAGGAATTACTTCATAGATGGCTGTTACCGTATGACCGCTGCCCAGTTCACCTGCATCTTTTTTATCGTCGTTAAAATCTTCTTTCGCCAGCATCCTGTTTTCATAACCGATAAGGCGATAACCTTGTACTTTGGCAGGATTAAATTCAATCTGCAGCTTTACGTCTTTTGCAATGGTGAATAAAGTTCCGCCAAATTCATTTACCAATACCTTTTTCGCTTCGCTGATACCATCTATATAAGCATGATTACCGTTTCCTTTATCCGCCAGCTTTTGCATTTTAGCATCCTGGTAATTACCCATACCATAACCAAGAATCGTTAAGAATACACCACTCTTTCTTTCATTTTCTATTAACCGCTCCATTGCATCATCACTACTTTCGCCCACGTTGAAATCGCCATCAGAACAAAGGATTACACGGTTGTTACCATTCTTAACAAAATTTTCCTGAGCAGTTTTGTACGCCAGCTTTATGCCTGCACCACCAGCGGTAGAACCACCAGCTTCAAGTTTATCAATCGCATCTTTGATTTTTGTTTTTTCTGCACCACTTGTTGGTGTTAACACAATACCTGCAGCACCTGCATAAACAACCATGGAGATTTTATCTTGTTCCCGCATTTGATCCACTAACATTTTCATTGATGCTTTTACCAACGGTAATTTATTGGCACTTTGCATAGAGCCTGAAACATCTATTAAGAATACAAGATTGGAAGCCGGTAAGTTTTCAGTTGGAATTTTCTTTCCCTGCAAACCAATCAAAACAAGTTTGTGATCTTTATTCCAGGGAGCATCTGCAATTTCTGTATTGATAGAAAACGGATC
>JBBSJN010000190.1:0-5859 GCA_038257235.1 Chitinophagales bacterium | reverse complement strand
TAATGCGGCACTAACACTACTGCGATTACGTCCCACATCATGGCTGTCCATAGTTTGTGTGAGTCTGTAATAGCACAATGCATTAAACCGTTTTGTGAGTTTTAATCCTTGATACCGCTGATAATTATCGGCTGCATAGGTTGTTTCGGTACTGAGTGGTACAAATGCTTTGTCTCTTCGTTGCGTAATGGCATAACCATTGTAATGCCGATAGGAGAGTATGGCAATTGACCTTGCAGCAGCAAGACCTTTTTGACCAGCATCATTGTTTTTTTTCAGCCATGTACTGTCAGCTTCTATTGCCATGCGTTGTGATGCATTGAACGCAATGCCCCATGGAGATAAAACAGCATTGGTAGCAATCGGAACAATATGTTCGAATAAAGCAGGTTCTTCTATTGCCCATTCTAGCAATTGCATACCGCCGGTACTGCCACCAAGACCGATAAATATTTTGCTGATGCCCAACTCATTTTTTAAATGCTGGTAGCTTCTTATCATATCCCGGATACTGAAAACAGGGAAACTGTGATAATAGGTTTCATTAGTTTCCAGGTTTTTGCTTAAAGGAGAAATGCTTCCATAGGGGCTGCCAGGTTTATTAACGCAGATGATGAAATATGTTGAAGGATCAAAATATTTTCCTTCACCAACAAGGCCGGGCCACCATTCAACTGGATTACTGTTTGCCGTCAATGCATGAAAGATCCAGACAACATTATCTTTTGCTGCGTTTAATTTTCCATGCGTAGTATAAGCCAGGTGAAAACCCGGAAGGGTTTCACCTGACTCTACTATGAATGTTTGCTTATAATTAAAAGTGTTTGTCAACTGTATTGATTGATGATAAGGGAACAGAACCAGAAAAGGTGATTAAATTATTTTCATTCACTGGATGAAAATAATTTAACAAATCTTCGATTGCAACTATTGCTCAATCAGGGATCCTGCCTGCCGGCAGGCAGGCTGAAGCCGGGTTAAAAATTAACTTACCAATTCATTGGCAAAGACAGCTGCAAATGCCTGTTCAAAATCAGCTTTTATATCTTCGATATGCTCAATGCCAACACTGATACGAACCTGATTAGGTTCCACACCGGCCGCTTTCTGTTCCGCTTCGCTTAATTGTTCATGTGTAGTGGAAGCTGGATGAATAGCCAGTGTTTTTGCATCGCCAACATTTGCCAAATGACTTACCAGTTTCAATGAATCAATAAACTTGCTTGCATTTTCTTTGGTTCCTTTTACACCAAAGTTGAGCACACCGCCAAAGCCATTGGTTAAATATTTTTTTGCCAATTCATTATACGGACTGCTTTTTAATCCTGGGTATTGAACAAACTCAACTGAAGGATGTTGTTCCAGCCATTCGGCTAATACCAATGCATTTTCAACATGGCGTTGTACACGGAGACTTAATGTTTCTAATCCTTGTAGCAATAAGAATGAATTGAAAGGACTTTGTGAAGAGCCAAAATCTCTGAGGCCTTCTACTCTTGCACGGATGGCAAAAGCGATATTGGGTAAACCTAGTGGATTGCCTTCGCCAAAAATTTCCCAGAACTTAAGTCCGTGATAACCTTCTGATGGCTCAGTAAATTGAGGAAATTTGCCATTGCCCCAATTATAATTTCCTCCATCAACAATAACACCCCCGATGCTGGTACCATGTCCGCCAATCCATTTGGTGGCAGATTCTACAACGATATGAGCACCCTGTTCCAACGGACGGAATAAATATCCGCCTGCACCAAACGTATTGTCTACGATCAATGGTAGGTCATATTCTTTGGCGAGGTCGGCAAATTTTTTAAAATCAGGAATGTTCAATCTGGGATTACCAATTGTTTCCAGGTAAAATGCTTTTGTGTTTTTGTCAATGTGTTTTACAAAACTTTCTGCATCGTCGCCATCAGCAAAGCGAACTTCAATTCCTAATCTCTTGAAAGCTACTTTGAACTGGTTGTAAGTGCCACCGTAGAGATAAGTAGAAGTGACGAAATTATCTCCTGCCTGTAAAATATTATTGAGTGCAAGGAACTGTGCCGATTGCCCGGAACTTGTTGCTAAGGCTGCCACACCACCTTCCAGGGCCGCAATGCGTTGTTCAAAAACATCAGTTGTAGGATTCATAATCCGGGTATAAATGTTGCCAAATTCTTTTAATCCGAAGAGATTTGCTGCATGAGCAGCATTATTAAAACCATACGAAGTGGTTTGATAAATGGGAACAGCTCTTGATTTTGTTGTTGGATCAATTTGCTGACCAGCATGAAGCTGTAATGTGTCGAAGTGAAGATTGTTACTCATAATAAATAGTTTTATGTTTTTAATTCAGTTTAAATAAAAGAGGCAGGCAATAAAGAAGGGCGGGGCCCTTTTGGGTGTAGAGTGTATGTATGCCTTACGGCATACAACAAAGGCAACAAATACAAAATGGATTTGTAGTAAGAAAAATAGTATGTGTTGTGCTTGTTTGCATTGTTACTCTATAAAAGTACCAGACTTTACTGGTTGCTTCCAAATTTATTTTTCAAATTGGGGTTTAATTAATTGTTAATGTGTTTACAATTGCTGGCTGACAAATGCATGACGATGCCTTGAGATGGATTTATAGTCCATTTCTTATTTGTGTTTGATTGTGATGGGTTGTTGTTCATCTATTTTAATTTTTAGTTTGATGAAAAATTGTTTAGACATTTATACCGATAGTGTATCCGTAAACCCGATTACATCGGGAAACGGCTGTTACATCGGCATAATACCAGGATAACTTGTATTAATTTATAAATACAAATGATATTACATCGTTATCAAAAAAGACTTTCGGGAAGAACCTCGTTTAAAACGAAAAAAGCTCACCCGATAAAATCAGATGAGCTTTTAATATGTTGAAGATATTTAGAAGCATTTATCTGACTTATCGTTCCCTCGTTTAAAACGAGAGATGGAATTGGCACCTTTTCCCGCTATAAGCGGGACAGGTTGTCAAGGCTTCATCGGGCCATTACCCTCTGCCTTTCTTGATAAGTATCTGTAAAGAACTGCTGCAAAGATAACGGGCTACAATTCGATTTTCCAAATTTTTAATAAAAATAGCATGCAAACACTTGTTTGTTTATTGCCTGAAAGGCTTTACAGTAAAAGGTTCAGGGTTTGTAATTTTTTTGTAACCAATCGCTTTGCGAATGAGCTGTTTGTTCAATAACAACATTTTTCTCAATATTTTTTTGAGCTTTCTTTATTGAAGAACTGATCATACTATGTTCAATTGCTTCATTTTCTTTTATACCGAGTTTTCGCATTAAGTCAATTATTTTTTCTGATCCAAAATGCTTGTACAATGGCTCATTCAATGCAGAATATATCTTTACCTGATTCATGTTCATTTTTCTGTAAAACTCTTGCTCTTTATTTTCTAATGGATGATGCTCTGCAAAAACAGGAATTTTGCCTGCTAATTGTTGAGAAGTTGCTTGACGGACAAGAAGCAGTGTAATTTCTTCGGTAGTTGCGGCTGAAAAAAAAGCAACGGCTTCATTTAAAGAATCTTCAAACCAGAAGATATATGCTATTGATTGATCTTTTTTCCATTCTTCAAGCATTACCTGGTACTTTTCGGTCGTTGAAATAAATACGGTATCAGTAACTTTTGCTCCTTTTGATTTTTTTTTAAATAAGTTGAACATGGGTTAATTATTCAAGCAATATTACAAAGAAAGAGGCTGCATTTTACTGCAACCTCTTTACACATTCTAATGAACCACCATGTTGAATGTTTTTAATTCATCACTGTTTCTTTCACTTCTATAATTTTTGTACCTGTGTAGATCCAGGGTTTCGTTACTGTTGTTTTCTTCGCTTTTGATTTTTTTGATGTTGTAGTTGGTTCCTCATCTGTCATTATAAATGCGGCTGAAGGATCTGTTGTATTATATTCTTTTCCGATAGCAATGCTCAGTGTATTGGTTTCTTTATCAAATATCAAAGTTCCTTCTGCCACTTCTTTTCCTTCTTCAGTTTTTTGAGCTGGAATTTTATACGTAGCAGGTGATTTACGCAGCATAGCTTTTACTTTTCCTTGCGGTAAACCTTCAATCCATACAAGTCCTTTATTAGTAGGATCAATTGTAATTGAAAGTTTTGCTGCTTCGGCATTTGTAGCTGATTCATATTCGCCTATTGCAGGAAAAATATCAGCAATAGTTTGTGCAGGCTTTGTCTCAATATATTTGTCTTTGAATTGTGACATTATTGAATCTACAGTAGGATTCTTTTTTGCATCCCATGTTTCCTGCGCCGGAGTTTCTTTTACGGGGGTTTCTTTTACGGGGGTTTCTTGTGCTGAGGTTGTAATTGCTAAGCTGAAAAATAACGCAATTGCACCTGCTATTAAAAAGGTCTTTTTCATGAATAATTAATTTTATTATTTTATTTATTTGATTTCATCGCTATACTCAAAATACTGTGCCAGAATAAAATTTTGTGGATAACTCTGAAAATTTAATTTGAAGTTCATTATTAGAAATGCATAGTAAACACTACAACAGTTTCACTTATAGCTTGTTTATAAAGGTTTTGCGAACAGAATTTTGAATTATCCGAAAGAGTATCTTCGTTCAAATAAGTATGGCAAAGAAAGTAAGTAATAAAAAGGAAGTAACCGAAATACAGGATTCAGATACAATTGAAGTGTATGGCGCAAGGGTTCATAATCTGAAAAATATTGATATTTCAATTCCGAAAAATAAGCTGGTCGTTATTACCGGAATAAGCGGTAGCGGAAAATCTTCGTTGGCATTTGATACCATTTATTCTGAAGGACAGCGAAGATATATGGAAACCTTTGGAGCATATGCCCGCCAGTTTATTGGTGATATGGAAAGACCGGATGTAGATAAAATAACCGGCCTCTCACCAGTAATTTCCATTGAGCAAAAAACTACCAATAAAAATCCCCGTTCAACTGTGGGTACTGTAACAGAGATATATGATTTTTTGCGACTGCTGTTTGCAAGAATTGGCGAAGCTTATTCTTATAATACGAATAAGAAAATGGTGAAGTGGAGCGAAGAAGAAATAGTGGAGAATATATTTAGGAAATACTATGGGAAAAAAATTGTTGTACTGGCTCCGTTAGTAAGAGGAAGAAAAGGACATTACAGAGAGTTATTTGAGGATGTGAGAAAGAAGGGTTTTTTAAAAGTAAGAATTGATGGAGAAGTAAAAGATATTACTCCCAAAATGCAAGTGGACCGGTATGTTATTCATGATATTGAATTAGTGGTAGATAGACTACAGGTTACGGAAGAATTAAAAGCAAGACTTAGCCAAAGTGTGCAGCAAACATTGAAGCTGGGTAAAGACTTACTATTTCTTTTAATTGATGATAAAACCTTTGTGCAGTATTCTAAAATGCTGATGTGCGAGGATACAGGAATAAGTTATGAAGAACCATCGCCAAATGCTTTCTCTTTTAACTCACCTTATGGTGCTTGCCCGGTTTGTAAAGGACTGGGTAATATATATACCATTGATATGAATGAAGTGCTGCCTGACAAAACATTAAGCGTAAAGGAAGGCGGTATTGCACCATTGGGAGAAGAACGGAATGCCAGTATTTTTCAACAGGTGAAGGAGTTTGCCGGTAAGAAAAAAATAAAACTGGATAAACCTTTATCTCAGCTGACGCAGGCACAATTAGATTTGCTTTTGTACGGCGATAAAGAAATAAATTCTTCGCTTGATGTGGATGTGGATGATGAAACGGTGCCAAATGAATATACAGGAAGTTATGAAGGAGTTATTCCAATGCTTAAAAGATGGTTTGCCTCATCATATAGTACAGAAGCTTTGCGG
>JBBSJN010000189.1:0-5919 GCA_038257235.1 Chitinophagales bacterium | reverse complement strand
TTTTATTTAATACTCTTAAATAAGTAGTTTCCCCATACAATCTGGTAAATATTAGAACTAACATTGCGTTAGTATTATTCAGATAGTCCAATCCTTTAAAACCCAGTTATGAACAAGCTACTTGCTGAAAAATTCAGCATTTTTATTAAACTTGATGAACAGACTGTTCATGATTATTTTAATCATCATGATCCTGCACCATTGTATAAACGTCAGCTGGGACATGAATTCGAGAACTATATTTATAACTCACTGCTGACTTCAAAACGACATACAGTAATTGATTACCAGGTTGTATGCCTGGAATATGCTGATAAACGATTCATCGAGCCGGTAACCCAGGCAATCAGGAATCATTTTAACATGAAGAAATATTTGAAAGAAATTGAGTTTAAAAAATTCAAGATCCGGACTTTTAAACTTTTGTTTACTACCATTGGTTTTGTATTTGCATTGCAGGTGCTAATGCCATATGTAATAGAAAATATGGACCATCGGATGGAGGGATCCTTTCATAACCTTGTTGATGTATTTAGCTGGGTTGTTGCGTGGAAACCAATTGACAGGTTGATTTTTTACTGGAATCCTTTTAAAAAAGATATTCATTTACTCAATCGGTTGGCAAATGCTGACGTGGTTGTTCTTGAGAAAAACAAAGTCATTGCAAAAGACAGGCAAAAAGCATCTTAGGCTATCGTTGTTTTGCTGCTTGTTCAGCTGCATTACATTTGCTCAGGCGAAAACCGGAGTGGAAAACTACAATCAGCTGCATAGTGGAAAGGAGTATATGTGGATGCCAGTTGGGCATTTTCAGTCTGAGAAAGGATTGTATGCTGAGTTCCGGTATAATTATGAAGATGTCAGGACCTTTTCCTTGTATGGCGGTAAAAATTTTAGTGGTGGAAAAGTTATGAAATACAGTGCCACACCCATGTTAGGTTATTCCTTCGGAAATTTTGAAGGGCTATCGGTTGCAGCTAATACCGATCTTGAATGGAAGAGCCTGTATTTTTCTTCACAAACGCAATACAGTTTTTCTACTCAAACCAATGCAGATCATTTTTTCTTTAGCTGGTCAGAAGTCGGGGTGTCAATAAGCGAGAAAATATTTGCAGGGTTTGCAATGCAGTACACCGGACAGCGAAATGAAACATTGACTGAGACCGGATTTGTTGCCGGACTGAATTTTGGGAATTTAACTATTCCCGTTTATGTGTTCAACCCGTTTGTTAGCAACCGGTATTTTGTATTTGGATTGAATTATGAAATGAATTTTAAAAAGAATAAAATACGTTAATTTAAAAGTTTGCACTTTGTATAAAATGAAAAATCAATTAAATCACAAAATAATCTTTACCAAAATTATCAACATCATTTTCTTATTTATTATTTAGTATTCCAATTATCCAATTATCCAAGTATCCAAAACCCAATCTATGAAAAAACTACTGGCATCTATATGCTTATTAGCGGCATTTTGTGCTCACTCACAAGTAAAAATCGGAAATAACCCCGGTACAATTGATGCAAACTCATTACTTGAAATGGAAAGCACCAATAAAGGCTTTCTGCCACCCAGAGTAACATTAACCTCCATATCAAGTGTATCCCCTTTAACAGGGACAGTCCCTGCAGGAATGTTGGTTTATAACGCAGCCGGTTCTTTGCCTTTTGGCTATTATTATTGGAATAGCACAGAATGGAAAAAACTGGATAATGGTAATAAAGATCTTGTAACAAAAACTGCGGATGCAACAGTGCTTAAATCTGAGTCGTATGTGGTAGGTAGTAATGATATTACTTTAACCTTACCTGCTGTAACAGCTGCGGATAATGGACTTCAGATATCCATAAAAAATATTGGAACACATACGGATCTTTTGACTGTTGTGGGAAGTGGGGGAGCTACGATTGATGGGGTTACCGCTGTGGAATTAAGTAAAAACAATGGCTTATCCTTTATTGTTATAGGATCCAACTGGATCATTAATGGTGGGAGGATACCTGGAATTCATTTGATGGATGTAGATGCACAGGGTAGCTGGACATCTATTCAAGAAGCTATTGAGTTTCTTGATATTCATATGAGCGGACCAACTGTAATCAGGCTCTCGGATGAGTCGTATGAAATTGACAATACAATTATTATCAATTTACCATATGCTTTGACGATACAGGGTCTGAGTTATGGTACATCTAACATTGAAGCGGCTACCGGGCTTACAGGCAAACCAATGTTTCGTTGTTTTTCAGATGTCTATTTTAAGATGCTGAATTTTGATGCAACCACTTTAACCAACTATGGAAACCTGGCTGGGGAAGATGCGATTCGTTTATTGGGATCTGGCACCTACAATGAAGTAAAAGACAGCTATTTTGACGGTTTTAATACAACTATATTGGATTCCACAGATGCAGAGTTATGGGTCTTTGAAGTGGATATAGCGAATGCAAAATCAAATGGTATTTTAGTACACAGTGCAGTTGCAAATACGATTCTTAAAGTAGCAGAAACAGACTTTATCAATTGTAAGAGAGGCGTAAATCTTAGCAAAGCTGATAGTGCGACAATTCAATTAGCTTCAGGTGTTTATTATGTGGGTAATGGCACTGATACTGCAATTGTTTACAGACCTGCTACTTTCACTAATTTTTCGAGTATCTCAGTTACCGGAAACTCCTGGAACAATGTCGGAATTTATATATCCGGATTTGATTTTACAAGATCAGATGGAAGAGATGCAAATGCCAAAGTGGAAGCTAATGCAGGTACGGGTGATAAGAAGCCCTACTGTTTTGTTAATAAAGTAAATGCTACAACAGATGTTGCAGTATCTGCAAATGTTTGGACAAAGGTTAACTGGGGGGCGAATTCATCGGAAGTTATTAGCAAGTGGACAATTGCTGGTAATCGCATTACTTATCAACCAACTAACAAAAGAAATGCTATTGTAACGTTTACTGCAAATATTAAAACGGTATCAAACAATCGAAATATTTCTATCTGTGTTGTAAAAAACGGTGAATCTACAAATGCTGCTTACAGATTTGGAGAAACTACCGTCAGAACATCTGTTGCAAATCAGCCATATCAATTTTCATTTCTTGCCTTTTTGGAGGATATAAATAAGAATGATTATTTTGAAATATTCTATATGTGTACCACTGGTGAAACTTTAACAATAGAAGATATGCAATGGTTAGTTACAGCTCAATAATCCAGTACTTTAATACTTTTTAAAACACTTTAAAAAGACTCTATGAAAAAAATAATATTACTGGCTTATATATTTCAATTGGCAACTGTTCATGCTCAAATGGGAATAAGGAATTCCGGGTCGCTGAGAATACACCCCGGAACTACAATTTCCGGTTGGAATAATTTCACGAATGCCAGCACTGCAACTTTTATCAATAACGGTATTATTTATCTCAAAGCAAATATTACAAATGATGAAGTAACTATGTCAGCTGGATCTGGCACAACTATATTTGATGGAAGTGCAAGCCAGACGATAGGAGGTGCAGCAACATTTAAAGTCAATAACCTGACAACAAATAACAGTTCCGGCTTTTTAATAAATACGAATTTAAGTATTGCAGGCAGTCATACTTTTAGCAATGGATTGCTAACTACTGCCGTTACTCCCACCTATGTAATTTATGAATCCGGGTCTTCTTATTCTGGAAGTTCGGATGCTAGCCATGTAAATGGCTGGGTAAAGAAAATTGGGAGCTCAAATTTTGTTTTTCCTATTGGGAATAATACATTTATAAGGACAGCTGCTATTTCAAATCTTTCTGTTAATTCTGAGTTTAATTGTAAATATTTTTCTGCTACACAGAATATTTATAATTTGACATCTCCGTTAGTTCAGGTAAGACCTAGTGAATATTGGGATATTGATCGGGTTAGCGGAGGAACAGGTCAAGTAACACTAAACTGGGATAATGCAAAAGTTCCAATGGATAATGTTTTAGTAGCTGATATTCTTTCCGGGCACTATACGGGCGGAATGTGGGTTAGTGAAGGAGGTGTGGCTTCAGGTACTATCAACACTACTGGATCTGTAACTTCCAATGTTGTAAATAACTTTAGTATTTACACATTTGGTTATAAATCATATCCGGTACCATTGAAATTAATTTCATTTACTGGTGAAAGAAAACAAGGTACAAGTTATTTGAAATGGATCACAGAGAATGAAGTGATGGTAGATCACTTCGAAGTGGAAAGAAGTTATGATGCATTAAATTATACCAGTGTTGGTAATGTGGTGGCTCGTAATCTCAGCTCAAGACAGAATTATTATTTTGAAGACCGGTCTCCATTGCAAGGAATTGCTTATTACCGTTTGCGTAGTGTAGACATTGATGGGAAATTCACATATTCTAATATTGTAGCTTTGTCAGACAATATCAAAAATTCAGCAGCTTTTACCGTATTGAATCCTGCTAAAGGAGGGATAACAATCTTTAATAGAAGCAGCCAGGAAGGATTGTTTAATTACAGGGTACTGACTATGGCCGGTCAATTAGTTGTATCAGGCAAAGTGTACATGAGTGCAAATGGCGGGACGGTGATTCCGTTGCCTGCAGCAATTTCGGCAGGGTTGCATTTGCTGGAACTTGTAAACAATAATATTCAGTTCGCACAGAAGATCCTGGTGGAAAAATAAAACAGAGCTGTTCATTTTTTACCAGGTTTTATATAGATTGGTTTTTTCGTCCCGCCACAATGCGGGACTTTTTTATTTATGTCTTCCTGACAAAATATTCTCCACATCTTTCAGGGAATAGTTTTTTGCCTGTAGCAGGATAAGAAAATGAAAAAGGAGGTCAGCAGCCTCATTCAAAAATTTTACAGGGTCATCATCTTTACTTTCAATCACCAACTCCACTGCTTCTTCACCAACTTTCTGGGCAATCTTATTAATGCCTTTGCTAAACAATGAAGAAGTATAGGATGTGATATTTGGATTGTTTTTTCGATCGGTAATAATGTTTTCCAGTTTGTTTAATGAAAACGAGTTATTTGTTTCATTGAAACAGGTGTCAGTTCCTGTATGGCAAACAGGACCGGTAGGTTCCGCTTTAATTAATAAAGTGTCGTTGTCGCAATCAATCAGTATCTCTTTCACCAATAGAAAATTACCAGAAGTTTCGCCTTTGGTCCACAGTCTTTGTTTGGCACGACTGTAAAAAGTAACTTTCTTTTCTTTTTCAGTTTGCTGAAAGGCGGCTTCATTCATAAAGCCAAGCATTAGTACTACTTGTGTATTAGCGTCCTGTATGATTGCAGGAACAAGTCCATCTGTATATTTTGAAAAATCCGGGTTCATATATTTTCAGTATTAGAATTATGTGCTTGTTTGTTTTCTGTTGTTTCCTTTTCTTTCAAAGAATTAAGCAAATTGATATAGGCGTCTCTTCTTCTTTCGTAGTTTATTTCATTGCGTTCATCTCTTTTCCGGTCAAAATACCTTACCAGATAGATGATTACTATCAACGATATAAAAATGATAAATATCATAATCGCACCGGGATGTTTTGATCATGCAAATATCGCTTTAGATCCGGAATCGGAATTTCTCTGAAATGAAATATGCTTGCCGCCAATGCTGCATCTGCATTTCCGTTTTCAAATACATCTGTAAAGTGTTCCAATTGTCCTGCGCCGCCAGAAGCTATTACAGGAATAGAAACATTTGTTGATATATGTTTTGTTATATCAATTGCAAAACCAGCTTTTGTTCCGTCATTCTCCATTGAGGTTAGCAGGATCTCTCCGGCACCTCTGTCTGTTATTTCTTTCGCCCAATCAATAACTTTAAGCGATGTTGGTTTACGTCCACCATGCGTTACAACCGTCCATATGCCATTGATAATTTTTGCATCTATAGCAACAACAATGCATTG
>JBBSJN010000188.1:0-5966 GCA_038257235.1 Chitinophagales bacterium | reverse complement strand
TCCTTTGTGTATAGCTCCAATACTTTGTTTTCAAAATCAGCATTTGTATTAAGCAACATTTCTCTTTTGCTTTTTATTTCGATTTTACTATTATCCAGAAATAAAATATCAAGTTTTGCCAGCTCATAAAAAATATTCGGGACACTGTTCTTAACCGGATGCGTACTGATACCTAAAAGATCACCAGCCAGTATTTTCTCGCTTTTAAATTTCTTATAAATTTTAATGGAATAAGTTGCCGAAGTATCCGAAAGATTGATACAGGTGGCGGACCCCATATAGACCACTGTTTCCCTTGTAGGACCTCCACCACTGTTATGGGAGCTCATAACATTCGCTTCTGCGCCAAAGAAAATGCCATCTTTCATTCCGTATTGGATAGTAATAACGGCAGAATCTTCATTCACCCTTTTTACCGTTTTAATCGGAAAGAATACTTCATCGCTGGTGGTGGTGTCGAAAGCTGATTTGTAATTTGATCTGGCATTTTGTTGCGCCTCAGACTTCACAAACAGCAGACAACTGCTGAATGCAACCATAAAAAATCGGAACATACTTCTTTGTTTATGCGAAAACATTCCGAAAAGTACAAAATATTTTGTCTTTAACATATCCGTATTGTTGGGTATTTGATCTCAGCCTGAAATTATCCGCTATTTATTTCCGAATGGGTTTCCTTCTTGTAGGAGCACTCTGCCCAAAAGAGATGTTTAAAAAACCTTGTAAGAAAGATAACTTTGATGTAAATTTTTAAACAATGAGACAAAAGGTTGTATCTATTCGTCCTTTCATCGGGGCAAAAGACTTCGGGTTGTCGAGGCGTTTTTACCGAGACCTTGGTTTTAAAGAAACTGTATTGTTCGATACTATGTCATTCTTTACTACGGATGCTATTGGATTTTACTTGCAAGATGCATATGTAAAGGATTGGGTAGATAATACAATGATATTTATGGAAGTGGAGGATGTGGACGAGTACTGGATTAAGCTTGTGGCGTTGGATCTATCTGCTACATATGAAGGAGTAAGATTAGTACCCATTCGTAATCATGATTGGGGTCGAGAGTGTTTTCTTCATGATCCATCAGGTATTCTCTGGCACTTTGGAACATTTGAAAAAAATAAATGATGAAGCCTTTATTTATCGTGTAGTTGTAATGTGTATAGTTGATTGCTAATATTACCGCAACAACGTTGTAGTGCCTTTTCTGAAATATGTTTTATTGTCTACGCCAATACCTTCGGCCGTCCATACCAATGTCTGAGATGATTGCTGCACTCCGTTTATAAGGCCATTCCATCCGGGATTTTCATTTTTTGACTCGTATAATAGTTGTCCCCATCGGTTAAATATTTTGAAGTACCTGAGTTCTTTAATACCCCTTAAAGCAGTCCGCAAAAAATCATTTAGGCCATCGTTATTAGGTGTAAATGCTGTAGGTACATAAATTTCTATTGACGGAACAATTTGAACTAACTGCTTATCGATAGTTGTGCATCCGGTGTTTGTTTTTATTTCAATAGAATATGTTTGATTAACAGTGCTGGTAAAAACTGGCGTATAACTTACCGGATCATCTAAATAGATTCCCGGGCTCCAAAGGGCTGAATTTCCAAAAGCTCTTGCATTTAATTGAAGTGGCAAACCTGTAACTGCATATGCTATAGGATAATTAATGCCTGCTTTAGCTTTATCGATAATAACTTCACTTGGTTTTGAGGTGATCTGGCAACCTTCATCATTGGTGAGTAAAGCGTAATAGACACCGGATTTTAATACATTGTAGCTCGGTGCTGTTGCTCCCGGAATAGCTACATTATTTTTAAACCATTGGATACTTTTTTGAGGTGAAACTTGAAGCACACAACTATCTCCAAAGCCCTCGCAGAAGGCTAACTTACCGTTTATTTGCAGGGTACTGTCAACTATAGATTTTCTTACCAGAACATCATCTGTGTCAATACAGCCACCTCCTAAACTACTTGCGGTAAGAGTATAGGTGGTAGTAGAAAATGGGTTAGCAAAAGGATTTGAAATCTCAGGGTTGCTTAATCCGGCTGTGGGATTCCAACTATAAATCAAACCAGGCTTGGGCCTGGAGCCTATTTGTACTGAATTATTATTACAGGAAAGCATGTCGGCTCCTGCATTTGCAACAGCAGTAAGAGTGTCAATCAGCAAAGCGTATAAAGTATCAAGGCAGCCATACCCGCTATACGGTGTTAGTTCCACAGCAATACGAGTGCCCGCAGCAGGTGGGGGGGCAAAGCGGATACTTTGCTGATTGCCCAGAAGCTGTGTAAACGTTGTGTTGAACCATTTATAGCCTTCATAACCAAATGGTGCGTTTACCACAACAGCAGTATCATTTGGACAATAGGTGGCGCCAACAAATTCGCTGCTGCATTCTGAGTTGACATCTATATAGGCGTATCCGAAATGTCTTCTGAATGTACAATCAGCTGTTTTGAAAAAAAGTTGAATAGTTTTACCCGCAAGTCCGTCCAGGTTTATAGAAACTGCTGTCCAGTCTTTGCACCATATAGGCGCATTACTTAAAATAAAAGGTGATTGAAAAAAACCAGGAAGACCAGAACCATTTGGGACAAAAGTGAAAGAGGAACAATCGATAATAGTATTATCTGTAACATTGGTTATTTCAATCTCCATTCTTGGTTGCTGAAATTGTTCATGACTCGGGTCTTCAAATACTACTGCATAATTATATATTAAAGTATATTCAGTGCTTGTAACGGGGATTGTGAATTCATACGATAAACCTTCGGCCTCTGTCCCAGATTGATCATTACCTAATTTAACAGAATAACCGCTGCCATTCGGGCAATTAACCGGGAAACCTCCGTAAGGGTCAAGTACGCCTGGGAAAGTCAAAACATTTACACCATGTCTCCCGTTAATTGGCCCAGATTCGTTTAAGGTAATAATATTCTGACTATTGATAACTGCGGTACTTCCTATATAGCATCGCCAACCATTAAATGTTCCTGATTCAAAATCAATGTTAGGCGGACAAATCTGAGCATTTGTACTAGAACTGTTAAGGCAAAATAATAATGCCAGTAATTTGATTGGGATGCAAATCTTTAGTTTATTGTATTTTAGTTTGCTATTTTTCACCCCCGCTGATTAGAGTATTAAAGTTAAAGCATCCTTTAACAAATCGGGAAATATAGTTTAAGAGTTGCTAACTGCTTATTTGCATTGCCGGAACTGGTTGTTTATATAATTTATGAAGAAGAATTTACCCTGGCAGGTTTTCCAGAACAATCGCTAACAAAGTATTACTTTTTCAGTTTTAGTAGACGGAAACATCAACTATATAAATTCAGGTTTCACTAATGGTTTATGCGTATGTTAATAATTATGTTAGAGAAAAATCTGAATACTTTCTTATTTTGAAGCCTTAAAGTGTTTTCTCCTTGTAAATTAGTGGCAAAAAATTGCAATTATAAATATGATGTTACCTATGAATGATGAGTTTGGAATGTTTTCTTTTTTTGAGATGACACCTGACCTTGTATGTTTTGCAAATAAAGAAGGCTTTTTTGAAAAAGTAAATCCGGCCGCAATTAGCAAATTCGGATATACTGAGCAAGAATTATTTTCAAAACCTATCAGTGCATTTATTCATCCTGCTGATACAGAATTTACAAAACAAAAAAGGGCCGATCTTATCAACGGTAATGCTCTTGTGAACTTTCAGAACAGGTATATTTCAAAAAATGGAAATGTTATCTGGCTGGAATGGACATCAATCTATCTGCCAGATAAAGAACTGGTATTTGCCTTAGCAAAAGATATTTCTAAAAGCAAGCAAAAGGAGATAGAGATTGAAGAAAAATTCAACAAGTTTAAACTACTGGCCAGTCATTTTAAAAGCCATTTGGAAGAAGATAGAAAATATTTTGCATTTGAATTACATGGTGAACTGGCTCAATTGGTTGCCGTTATCAAAATGAATATTTCATGGATGAAAGTCAATGTTCCTGAAGTATCCGATGAATTTAAAAAAAGAATGGATGAGGTTTTGGTTATCACCGATCTGTTTATTATGACGGTCAGGAGGATTTCCTTTTCTATTAGCCCTTATATGCTGGAAGATTTTGGATTTAATGCAACGGCGGAATGGCAATGCAAGGAGTTTTCTGCATTAAATGATATTTGTTGCGAATTTATTAGTACTTGTAAAGAAGAGGATATTCCGACAGAAGTAAAGATCGATTTTTTCCGTATTTGCCAGGAAGCACTTAGCAATATTAACCTTCATGCAAATGCCAGAAATGTAAAAGTGTCTGTTGATGATATGGGTGATGCTATCTGTCTTACTATAACTGATGATGGTAAGGGTTTTGACCTTCAAAGGAAAAGCAACTTAACCGGGATAACTAAAATGCAACAAAGAGCGGTTTCGCTAAACAGCGAATTAATAATTGAAAGCAATTCAGGAAATGGTACAAAAATTTTACTTTCAGTAGTTAAGTAGCCAAATGCTATTTTCATTTCTGCATGTAATTATATTGCCTGGCTCCGGAACAACCTGATTTTGGAAGTAAAAAATATATGCTGATTACTGACTAACGATTAGTTTCCCACCTGCAATTATTTTCCCCGATGAATTTATAAGCTTGAACAATAATATTCCTTTTGCTTTATCTCGGCTCTTTCCACTTCTACAATAATTCCCGTAATGGAAGAATTTTATATGGCTGACGAAAACAAGCCAGCCATATAATTTGCATTTATTATTTCCCTTCGGATGCATCCTCGCATTTTTCTACTTCTTTGCCTACTTCATCCATAAAGGTTTTATCGTCTTTATACTTCGCTTCCATCTTTTTTTCAAAATCTTCACGGGCAGCTTTGGCAGTTTCTTTTGCAGGGCCTTCTTCGGCTTTAAATACTTTTCCGTTCAGGTCGCACCATTTTTGTGCAATGGATGAAGCCGTTTCTTTGCTGCTGCATGAAGCGAAGAAAATACAGAATGCTGTAATAATTGTTAAGGCGAAATTTTTTCTCATACGTTGATTGTTTAATGCCTGTTTAAAGCAGGCGGGTTTAATAATGGAGATTTAGGTAGTTTTTTTGATAAGCATATCGCTTGAATTTCAATACTGAAAAGATATGCATATTATTTACCTGTTGCACTTTTTTCAAAGTATCAAAAAACAGAAGCAATCAAAGAAATAATTCAGCGTCATCTTTGAAAGCTTTGAATTCAATGGGATTGCCGCTAAAATCCAGCACAAACATTGTGAGCTGTTCTCCAGTTTTATTTTCGTACCGCTTTTTCGGTTTAATTATGAATTCAACATTGTGCTCTTGCATATTTTTTTGAATTTCTTTAAATTGATCTAAACCCAGCACACATCCAAAATGAGGGATAGGAACACTAACACCGTCTACATTGCCGCAATAATCGGGTAGAGGAATAGAATTGCTGATATGTGCAGAAAGCTGGTTGCCAAAAAAATCAAAGTCAATCCAATGCTCTGTAGACCGGCCTTCGGAGCAGCCTAATACCTGTACATAAAATTTCCTGGTAGATTCAATGTCTTTTACCTTAAAAGCAAAATGAAAAGGCCTCATGTTTTAGAATAAATAAATTGAAGTATAAATATGGGTTACAAAGATATCAGGTTTAATACAGAACAGTCAAACTTTGATTGACGCATTCCTTTAAATAATGTGATTATAGTTTTCAGGAATAGGAGTATTAATTTTTTTTATGCCCAAAAACAAAAGAGGCTGTCCCAAAAGTCGTCATTGCGAACAAAGTGAAGAAATCTTAGAATACATGAGATTGTTGTTCAACAGATTACTTCGGTTCCCGATTAATATCGGGACAGGCTGTTCCTCCCTCGTAATGACGATTGACGACTTTTGGGACAGCCTCTTTGGTATTCAACTGATGATTTTATTTGAAGACATTTCCAAAAAAAAGCAT
>JBBSJN010000187.1:0-6002 GCA_038257235.1 Chitinophagales bacterium | reverse complement strand
CTTTTGATCTTCCCCACAGGTAACCGATACCTCCCAGCACTGCGCCACCAATTGCACCACCGGCCACTCTGTTTTTCTTATTAACAACAGCTCCTAACACAACACCTGTACCACCACCAATCACTCCATATTTTGCTGCTTTACTCCAGCCTTTCTTTTGTTGTACTTTGGCTTGGTTGCTTGTAGAAGATGACATAGTTCCGCTGTTATTATATCTTACATTATTGCTATTTTTAGCAACAAGAGCATTTGCTTTTTCTGCTTCTAATTTATCATTCATTGCTTTCCATTCCTGAAATTGTGCAAACCCTGTTGTATCATTTCCACTTAAAGACGGATTGCCAGCAGAATTTTGCGTACATGCTGTCATGATAAGTGCTAAGGCAGAAAAAATGGTGATACTAAAGAATAGCTTTTTCATAATTGTCGTTTTAAGTGAATAAATATTATTCTACTCTCTATGATTCATAAAAGGTGCCAGTAAAATCAGGATTGTTAAAAAGCAAGAATAACAGTGGCTAACGTGCTGAGTATAAAAAGCTTAAAACTTTTTTCTTTTAACAGCTTAAATTCAATGGCACGGTTAGGCAATGGTAGTTATAGTAAAACTGCTCATTATATTAAAAATATTTTTGGTATAAATTGGGGTTACTTTTCTATAAGAAAATATAATTAATTTTAATATCCCGTATATGAAGAATAATAAATGTAAAAAGATCTGCTATTTTACTCTTATGTATACCAGCTTTACATTTTTTCTTCCTGACTCTCTTTCGTCTATTTCAAATTTGTTGAGGCTTTTAATTAATGGCAATAATTTAGCATAACCATAATTTCTTGGATCGAAGTCAGGACGTTTTTTCATCATCAGGCTTCCCAACTCACCAAGAAATGCCCAGCCGTTTTCATCAGTAATATCATTAATACTTGAAGTAATAAGGCTTACTAAATTTTTATCTGCTTTACTTATTACTTTTTCTTTTTTTCGTAATTCTGATAATTTGATTTGTTTAGGCTCTCCATCGGACTGATCCAGAATTTCTATATAAATAAATTTATCACATGCTGCCCTGAATGCGGAAGGTGTTTTTTGTTCACCCATGCCATATACTTTCATACCGGCTTCCCTGAGTCTTGTGGCCAGTCTTGTAAAATCACTATCACTGCTTACTACACAAAACCCATCTACACGGCCTGTATATAAAATATCCATTGCATCAATGATTAATGCAGAATCGGAAGAATTTTTTCCAGTGGTATAACTGTATTGTTGCACAGGGGTAATGGCATGATCGAGCAAAACAGATTTCCATCCGGAAACATGTGGTTTTGTCCAATCGGCATAAATACGTTTGAATGTAGGCACACCATATTTGGCAATTTCTTCCAGTATGCCGTTTATTAACCGATGCGGAATATTGTCTGCGTCTATTAAAACGGCAAGCCGGGGATCTTTTGTATTATCCATAAAAATTATTGTGTTGGAAAGGTAATCAATCTTGCAGAGCGGAATACATCTTAAAGAATGTACTATTTCCTTTATTTACTATTCGGCCGCGGCTCCTACAAAGATCCGTACAACTTTTTTGTTTTTAAATTCAATAATGATGCCTCCGTATAATGAGCCAACGGTAACTACGTTTTCATCACTTGCTGTTTTGTCAATCTCCAGCGCATAAGCTTTCATCACTACATCATAAGCACTTCCTATTCCAATATTCTTTTTTGTTTTGAACTGGCAGGGGCTTGTAATGCTGATTGAAAATACTTCCATTGCAGAAGTATCTTTTTCTCTGGTCATGTTTAAGGATATGCCTTTTGTTTTATAGTCCCAGTCCTGGTGTTGCCATCCGTCTGCTCCCCATTCCTCTTCTTTCGACTTTGAACCAGGCTCTCCCAATTTATCTGTAATCTGTTTTGCCGTCATTCCGAGGGAGAGGTCGCCAATGTGATTAAGGTCTGTTTGTTTTACTTGATCATAATTTGATTGCTCTGGGTGCTTCAGTGTGTCTTGTACAAGATTGTCAACAACGGGATTATCTTTTGTATTACCCGGGTTGCAACTTATAATCATTGATATTATTGTTTCGATGGTCAAATATCTTTTCATATTGAGGCTTTATTTTCCGAAAGTTAGTAAAAAATACAGGCATATAATTTTCCGTATTGGAAACAATCCGATAGAAAGTAGAAGAATTGCGAAATTGTTTTGTTCGTAGTATTACTTCTAAAAAAGAGTATTAGTAGGATTGTATGAGCAAACAAATAGTAGTTGCTTTGTGTATTACTAATCCACTATCTGTATGAAATTAATGATGTATATCGGAAACGATTTAATTGAAGCCATCAATCTTGATATTGAAAGAATTTCAAAGCCCGGTTACCTCGGCCAGTTTAAACGTAACCTTAAAGTAAAGCACCGGGAATTAATAGAAGAAAAAAATGATAAGCCAGATTTTTTAGTTGTACCGCCTGCCAAAACAAAAAGCAAAGCCGCTTGAATTAGCTTTCATATATTTTCCAAAGACATAATTGTAGATTTTTAAAGTTCATGATACTCTCTGGTGGTAACATGAGAGATCATTTGCCATGAATTTTTTCTAAGAGCATACACTCTTACATAGTATAAATGGTACAGGTCTGTTTTCTCTTTGCCTTTTTTCTGTACAGAAAGTTTTCCTCTTACTATAGCAAGCTGCGGATGAAACTCCACCGTAACAGAATCATGAAGTCTTGATAGAAAATTTCCTTTAGCAACAGAAGTAAACCAGCCTTGTTTGCCTTCTACCCGGCCAGAACCATGGCTGAAAACAAAATCTTCTGCATAAAAACTATCTAATGCGGTTATATTGTGTTCCACCACATAAGTATCTATCTGCTGATTACGAAGAATGATAAAGTTGCTGTCAGCCACTTGTGCCGATACCAATTGAATAGTTATTGAAAGTATAAGAAGTAAAATTATTTTCTGCATCATTAAAATTAAGGATTTATGTTTTTCACTGGACCATATTAGTTTATTTAAAAAACACCTCAACGTCTGCATGAGATTCATTCTTTTTTAGTTGTCTTGGTTGTTTGTTATCACCAATACATACAAAGAATGAAATACTTATTGGGTCTTTAGCAGTAAAAAAGTTAACTTCCATTGTATTTATGCAAAAGTCAAGAGTAGAAAAAGCTTACAATGGAGAATACAAATAAACAGCTTAGCCGCCTTTTTTTACTACGTAATCAATATGGTAAAAAGGCTTCTTCTGAAAAAATTCATTTACTTAATTGCATAAACGAAAAGATACCAACTGGTAAAAAAGCATTACTCGCCTATTATGATGTGTTGCTGTTTTTAATTGCTTATCCTGACAATAAAACTATTTACATCCTTGCGATCCGGTCGTTGAAAGAATTAGAAAAATATATTGATAATAAAGAAACCCTACAATACAGTTTATACAATTCCGGTATTACCAGGTCATCATTATGTGCTGCCTTCAGTTTTGAAATGGTAAAATGGCTGCGACTAAAACATCGTGCGGATATACGACTTGTTTCCTTCGAAGCCGGTGACGAACAAATACGATCTATACTGACAGTAGTAATGCAAAAGGTGGAAACAGAAAAAATGCAGGAGGCAAAAGCGGCCTGGAGAGCATGGATAGAAAATTCATTACAGGAAGGAGAAGATCTGCTTGATGGCTTCGTCAATATATTTGAGAACTGCCCTCTAAGACCGGAAGTAAAAGATGAACTCTGGAATACAATTGGTATTAATACAGAAATTGATTTTTCGACCCACTGTTCACTTACAGGCAATTTAGTTCAACCTTATTTTCACCGGGCTATTATCAGAAAACTTCCTAAGCAAGTTGAATTCAAACCTAAAAAAGTGAAACTGTCAGCAGCAGAAGCTGAGCAAATCATTGATGGTAGCCGAATGATTCTTATCCGTCAGTTACGGGAAATAGATCCCATCAGTTTTACTTATCCGGATGGGGTTGCCTATTATCATTTACAAAGAGGATATAGTATTGCCTTAATGAATATGACTCCTCAGCGGCAAGTACCCAACGATTGTTACCTGGGTTATACCGTTTTCAAAAACGGATTACCGGTGGCTTATGCCGGCTCCTGGATTATGTTTGACAGCAGTCGTATCGGTCTTAATGTATATCCATATTACCGTGGCGGAGAATCACAATATATTTTCCAATTAGTTTTACAGGCACATGCAAAAATATTTGGATTAAAACGATTTACGGTTGATGCCTATCAGATAGGGAAGGAAAATGATGATGGTGTACAATCAGGTGCATTCTGGGTTTATCATCATGCTGGTTTCCGACCGATTGAAAAAATACAAAAGGAATTGGCAGCTGTCGAGGAAATAAAGATCAAAAAAATACCCGGCTATCGCAGCCCAATTACTGTTTTGAAAAAATTAGCCGATAGCCGGATGGAGTTATACCTCGATAAAAATGCTTTGCCTTTTGATGCCGTAGATTTAAGTGATATGTATGCGGCTATCCTTAAAAAGCAATATAAGAACAACAGGATGCTGGCAGAAAAAGGGAAAGTTAAGAAGCTTGCAACAATACTTGGAATAAAAAATGCAAATGAAGCTTCGATGAATTATATTTTAAAAAACTGGGCCTTACTTCTTTTATATAAAGAAAATGAATTGCAAAACAATCGTCTTTTACAAAAAGAGCTGAATCTGCTTTTTAACCTTAAGGCCGCAGGCCGTGAAAATGACTATATCACTGCAATGCACAAAGCAAAAGCATTCAGAAATTATCTACAAAAAGTATATAAAGAATGCCAGTAAACGAATAATTCATGGGGCTGTGCCGGTATTATTAGTGCTTAATAAAATAATCATTTGTTCATTACTTTTTAGCTACCATTGCCGGCCTCACTTCTATCTTACTTGGCAATGTTCTTGGGTTCATTTGCAAAAGATCCACTACCATTTGACCTATATCTTCTGGTTGTATTTTCCATGCATCCGCTTCATCCGGCACATGATTATTAAAATAAGAAGTGACAGAGCCGGGCATAATGGTGGAAACCTTTACACCATATTTGCGCAGATCAAGCATCACAGCTTGTGTAAAACCTACCAGACCGAACTTACTGGCATTATAGGCAGCTCCATTTTCAAAAAAGTTAGTACCAGCAAGGCTAGCAATAGTAATGATATAGCCTTTGGATTTTTTTAAAGCTTCCACAGATGCTTTCACACTATTAAATACTCCGGTAAGATTGGTATCAATTGTTTCTTTCCATTGCTCCTCTGTAATACTGTCAATAGGTGCAAAATGCCCGATGCCTGCATTGGCAATGACTACATCCAGCTGACCGAAATGATCGGTTACTGCTTTTATTGCTTTTGTTTCGGCTGCAAGCGAACTTACTTCAGATTCTATGGCTAATATTTTTGAAGCATCATTGCTTAACGATGCGGCAGCTTCTTTCGCTGCACTTAGAGAACGACTGGTAATAGCTACTCTGATGCCGTTATCCAATAAGGATTTTGCAATTCCCAATCCAATGCCCTTGCTGCCGCCTGTTATATAAGCCACTTTGTTGGTAATATCATTCATTGTTTAAAAAGTTTGATTAGAAAAATTTATTTCTTGTATGGTAATGAAGGTAACAAAGAGTTGCTCAACAAGAACTAAAGATCAATTTCCATTTCTTCTGCTGCCAGTTCAAACGACACACCGTTTTGTTTAGTGGGGGGGGGGGCATGTGCTTCGAGTATTTCATCCGTATGCGACGGATCATGATGTGCCAGTAATAATTTTTTTACACCGGCCAGATATGCAAAATAAACAGCATCGTCCATTGATGAATGTCCCCAGCCCATTCGTTGCTGATATAGCTCTTTAGTGTATTGTGCATCGTGTAATAAGATATCTGCTTCGTTCGCAAGATCAATACCCGACACCCATTTTTTATCCGCCCCTATTCCACGCAGGCCAAGTGCCGGTTCATGATCG
>JBBSJN010000186.1:0-6018 GCA_038257235.1 Chitinophagales bacterium | reverse complement strand
TTCTCTTTGTGGCACACAAGAGAAAAGATTAAGGGCAATAATAATGATAAGTAACAGGTGTTGTTTTTTTATACTTCTCATGGAACAACATTTAAGGATGCTTTCTAAAGGTAGAAAAGTATTTGCAGAAAAAGAATATTAAGAACCGGCCAGTAAAACCTGCCAGGCAGCAGTAGTATTTTCAGATTCAAGCAATTGATGAGCATAGGAATGCAGTTCTTTTTCCATTTCTTCCGGATTGATGCTATAGTACTGGATTATTTGTTTCAGATGTGCATCATCAAAGGAAGGTTCAATTGAGGGAATCTCCTGCACATTGGCAAGCTGGCCAAGATCATTTCCAGATAAGTATTTACTGTTACGAAGTGATGGAGGAAGAGCATCAATGCCAATTCCTAATTCAGTATTTGGTTTGGTCACCTGGAAGAGATTGGTTTCATCTACTTTGCAATACCAATCGCCACCCAGCCTTGCAACATGATTTATTTTTCGCTGATCCAATTTTTTATTTTCATCCAATAATGAATCAGCAATATGCATAACCAGCACTTCACAAATAACTAACTGGCCTGCACCACCTTCATTACCCAGTGGTTTTACTTCAAGCACTTTACATTCCAATTGCACTTTGCTTTCTTTCACCATGGGTGGCTTTACTTTTGTAGCACCAATTGCTGTAAAACCTGCCTTGGTAAATTCATTCACCTCTTTTGGAAATTCACAACTTGATAAAGATGTTTGTTGCACCATATCGTATGTTACGATATTGATAACTACTTCCGGAACTTCCAGTACATTTTGTAAAGTATGTTTTGTAGTATTATCTCTCACTCTTCTGGCAGGAGAAAAAATAACAATCGGTGGATTGGAAGAAAACAAATTAAAGAAACTGAAAGGACTCAGATTTACATTTCCTGCTTTGTCAATAGTTGAGGCAAAGCAAATAGGGCGGGGAGCAATAATATGTTGCAGGTAGTATTGCTTTTCAGATGGTTTCAGTTCTTGTAAATCAAGGATCATTATAAATAATTTTCTTCTTTCAGGATCAGTTCTATCTTTTCCATTAATATTTCACAATTGTGAGGGTTATTAAAAAGCATGCCCACAAATATTTTCTTTGCAGGAATAAATTGAAAATTAGCCCTAAAGCCACCCTGGCTGCCTGTGTGGCCGATACGTTCAAGTCCGTTAATAGTTTTTGTAATAAACCAGCTATAGCCGTTGATGGGTTGCTTCTCACTACTCCAGTTGTCAAAATTTTTGACTTGCATACTTCCAGTAATTATTTCTTTATTTAAGAAGGCTGGTTTTAGTAATGCCAGGTAATATTTATGCAGATCTGTTACTGAACACCAGATGCCACCATTACCTGCTGCACAAAAAGTTGGTTCTTCACCATAATCGAGTTCTTTAAATTCTCCATTTTGTTTTTCATAGGCATGTGCCACACCCGTTTCAGGATGCGAGCCATCGGTAATATCACTTTCCGTCATCTCTGCTTTAGCAAAAATTTCAGTCCGTACAAATTGTTGCCATTTATTACCGGTTACTTTTTCAACGATTAGTGCTAACGCATTAAATGCCGGATTACTGTATTTGTAACGGCTGCCGGGTGCAAACTCTAATGTGTCTGTCTGCTGAACCGGTGCAAAATTTTGTTCATCATCGGCCGTTAAATAGAAGTCATGATTTTTTGAAACTTCCCTATTATCCGGTAAGCCACTTACATGGCTTAACAAATGTTTTATCTTTACCTGCTCAGCAATTTCTTTATTCTTGAAGTCAGGAAAATATTTTAAGAGATTGTCATCAAGGCTAAGGAGATGTCGCTGTTCAAGCAGCAGAATGGCATTGCTAACAATTGTTTTACTTACAGAGCCGGTGTTGAAGATAGTATGTGGAGTTATTAATTCTTTTGTATTAATATCAGCTATTCCATAACCTTTATTGAAAATGATTTGCTCTCCTTTAGCAATAAGCACAGCACCGCCGGGTTCATCTATTTTTAAGAAAGATGAAAACAGTGAGTCAATCCTCGAAGAAATATTTCCCTGTGCCATTACCTGTAATGCAATAAACGAAAGCAGTAATAAGAAAACATATCTTATTCTTTGTATCAAAATTTATAAATTTTTCTTTTGCTGTAGTATACTCCAATCGGTATCTTCCGCCACAATGGTATTACTCAGCTTTCCTAATCCATCAATTTCCATTTCTACCACATCTCCTGCCTGCAACCACTGTTCTGTAAATTCTGGATCATTTAGTTTTCCGGTACCATTTAATTCTAAAAAACAACCAGTGCCTACTGTGCCGCTTCCTATTACATCGCCGGGATAGAGGTCAACACCATAAGAAGCTCTTTCAATTATTTCTGCAAAGGTCCAATCCATATCTCCCACATTCCCTTCGCTTACCTGTTTTCCGTTTACCCAGCACTTCATATTCAGGTTCCAGCCATTGCCGGTATGATTTTCTTTTGCAGGAATTTCAAAAGATTGCAATTCATCCAGTGTAACCAGCCATGGACCAATTACCGTAGAAAAATCTTTTCCTTTTGCAGGACCAAGATTCAGTTTCATTTCTTCCATCTGCATTCCTCTTGCACTCATATCATTCATGATCATCAGTCCGCCGATGTATTCATGTGCATCAGCTGCTTTTATATTTCTGCCAGGCTTACAAATTACGATAGAGGCTTCCAGTTCAAAATCAAGTTTATAAAAATGATCTGGCATGCAGCTTATATCACCCGGCCCGGTAATACTATGGTGATTGGTGAAATAGAAAATCGGAAACTGATCGAACTCTGGTATCATATCCACTTTCCGGTTTTTACGGGCTGAGGCCACATGCTGGCGAAAGGCATAACCATCTCTGCAACTTTGGGGAAATGGAACCGGTGCCAATAATTGCAAATCTTTTATTGGAATACCTTTATTACTGGATCGGGTGCCTTCTTTTAGCATCAGTTCGCCTGCCTGTGCCTGCGGAAATGACTCTTCCCAATAATTTAAAAACATATTCATGCTGTTGGGGAGGTCAGGATGCAGCACTTCCATATCATACACCATATCATTTATTAATACTCCTAATTGTTCATGTTCGTCTTTAATGTAAGAAACCAGTTTCATGTTAATATTTTTTATTAGCTGCTAAGGTAGTTAATTTGATAAGTTCTGTTTTTGTATCTTGAAGACTGAATTACCAGCATGAAAAAAACTTCAGTTATCTTGTTATTGACATTATTTTTTTCTTTTCATAAGAAAGAAGAAAAATCAGCCTGGATTCGTATAAATCAGTTAGGATATACAACTATAGGAATAAAACAGGCAGTTTGGTGTTCGAAAGATTCAAAACCGGTTGAAAAATTTTATTTGATCGACTCTTCTTCACAAAAAGCGGTCTATAATGGAAATGCTGAGAAACCAATGGGAGCTTATGGCCCTTTTGCACAAACGCAACGACTTAATTTTTCAGGGTTTATTACAGCTGGGGTATATAAATTAATTGCCGATGGAGCAGAATCACCTTATTTCAGAATTGGCGATGATGTGTACGATGGGGCAGCCGATTTTTGTTTACGATATATGCGGCAGCAACGTACCGGATTCAATCCTTTTTTAAAAGATAGTTGCCATACTCATGATGGCTATGTGTTGTATGGCGAAAAGGCTGGCATAAAAGACAGTACACATATTGATGTGGTGGGTGGCTGGCATGATGCATCAGATTATTTACAGTACTCTTCCACATCTGCTAATGCAACCTATCATTTACTGATGGCTTACCGTGATTTCCCAAAAGTGTTTACGGATGAAAAACAGGCAAACGGACTGGATGGAAAAAATGGAATGGCCGATGTACTGGACGAAGCGAAATGGGGATTGGATTGGTTACTAAAAATGCATCCAAAAGAGAACTGGATGTTTAACCAGATCGGGGATGACCGTGACCATATCAGTATGCGGATTCCAAAACTGGACAGCCAGTATGGTAAAGGATATGAACGACCAGTCTATTTTGTAAGTGGCGAACCGCAGCAACGGGGAAAATTTATGAATGCAACAACCGGAACAAGTTCTACTGCGGGGAAGTTTGCCAGTGCATTTGCATTGGGAGCTGAAACTTTTTTTAAGAAAGATAAATTGTATAGTGATCTATTAACTAAAAAATCTTTTTCTGCAATTTCTTATGCAAAAAAGAAAATGGGTGTTACCCAAACCGCATCAGTTAAATCTCCATATATATATGCTGAGGACAACTGGTTTGATGATATGGAATTGGCGGAAGCGGCGATTACAAATTTGTTGAATAAAAAATATTTTGAGAAAATAGATAATTTATTATCTGTGGCTGAATTATATGCCCGGCAGGAACCTATTACCCCCTGGCTTGGTGCAGATACTGCCAAACATTACCAATGGTACCCTTTCATCAATTTAGGACACTATGAATTAGCTAAACAATTATCAGGAAGATTCAAAGATTCTATTGTTGGTTACTATAAAGAAGGCATCCAACTCGTCTGGAACAAAGCAAAGCAAAATGCATTTTACCGTGGCATTCCATTTATCTGGTGCAGTAATAATCTTACTACGTCTTTTGCCATTCAATGTTATTGGTACAAAGAATTGACCGGTGACAAACAATTTGAAGAATTAGAACAGGCAAATTTTGATTGGCTGTTTGGTTGCAATCCATGGGGCACTTCTATGGTATATGGTTTTCCATCCTGGGGCGATACACCGGAAGATCCGCATTCGGCATTTACTCATTTAAAAAATTACCCGATAGATGGTGGTTTGGTAGATGGTCCGGTGTATGGAAGTATTTATAATAATTTGATTGGCATTAAACTGTATCAACCTGATGAGTATGCTGCATTTCAAAGCAACCTTGCAGTTTATCATGATGACTATGGCGATTATAGCACCAATGAACCTACCATGGATGGCACCGCTTCATTAATTTATTTACTGGCTGCGAAGGAGGCGGAGGCGGCCTCCCCCGAACGCCGTTCCTTCCCTTCGCTTAACTCGGGAACCTCCAAAAGAGGGGCTTCAGAGTCTTTAAAGAATAAATTTTCCTACAGTCAAGGCGGTATTATTCGTGGCGATAGCACCCAAAAAAATATTGCCCTTGTTTTTACAGGGCATGAGTTTGCCGATGGCGGAAAAATAATTACACAAACGTTAAAAGATGAAAACCTAAAAGCTTCTTTCTTTTTTACGGGAGATTTTTACCGGAATAAAAAATTCAAGTCTGTTATTAAGAATTTAAGAAAGCAGGGTCATTATCTTGGTGCTCATTCCGATAAACATTTATTGTACTGCGACTGGAATAAGAGAGATAGTCTTTTAGTTACAAAAGATGATTTTGAAAAAGATATTTCAGCCAATTATAAAGTGATGGAAAGATTTGGGTTAAATAAACAAAAGGCTTCCCTTTTTCTTCCACCTTACGAATGGTACAACAACAGCATTGCCACATGGGCAAAAGAAACAGGTTTGCAACTCATTAATTTTACACCCGGTACCAGAAGCAATGCAGATTATACAACACCGGATGAAAAGAATTATCGCAGCAGCGAAGAGATATATCAATCCATAATAAACTATGAAAGATCAAACCCATCAGGATTAAACGGATTTATGTTTTTGTTGCACATTGGTACAGATCCTAAGCGAATGGATAAATTTTATAACCGTTTACCCCAACTTATTGCAGCATTAAAGGCCAAAGGCTTTCAGTTTCAGACAGTTGAAGAGCTGTTAAAAACTGATTAAAATCAACCCAATAGCTTGTTTTCGGGTGTATCTGTTTTCTTATCTTTGCGCCTATGGAATTCGAAAAAATTCATAACAAGGGCCAGGCTCAACTGTTTAAGAATCCTTACCTCGAAATGCTGACCAAAACCCATCCCCTTGTAATTTGGGGAATGTATACCCCGGTGATGTTCTATATGCTTTATTATAGCGGCACTATCGGGTTCACTACCGGAAGAATTGCATTAAC
>JBBSJN010000185.1:0-6054 GCA_038257235.1 Chitinophagales bacterium | reverse complement strand
CTATTGCTTAATGGGTGCTGTGGCTATTGATAAAACAGGAGATCCATTGCCCAACGAAACAATAGAATCTTGTCTTGAAAGCGATGCGATTTTATTTGGTGCAATCGGGCATCCGAAATATGACAACGACCCAAATGCCAAAGTAAGGCCAGAACAAGGCTTACTGAAACTTCGCAAGTCGTTACAGCTTTTTGCGAATATTCGTCCGGTAACAACCTACTCTTCATTGCATCATCTTTCTCCACTAAAAAGTAAGAATATAAAAGATGTAGACTTTGTTATTTACCGTGAACTGACAGGTGGTATCTATTTTGGTAAAAAAGAATTGTCTGAAGATGGCAAGTTTGCGATTGATGAATGCACCTATACTGTTGAAGAGATCGAACGTATTGCTCATTTAGCATTCCAGGCAGCACAACAAAGAAAAAAGCACTTAACGTTAGTTGATAAAGCTAATGTGTTGGAAACTTCAAGGCTATGGAGAAAAGTAGTACAAGGTATGGCAGCTCAATACTCTGATGTAACTGTTGACTATATGTTTGTTGATAATGCAGCCATGCAAATAATCCTCAATCCAAAACAGTTTGATGTAATTCTTACCGAAAATATGTTTGGCGACATCATCAGCGATGAAGCCAGTGTCATAAGTGGCTCATTAGGATTATTACCTTCTGCATCAATTGGAAAAGGTGCAGCATTATTTGAACCAATACACGGATCGTATCCACAGGCTGCAGGAAAAGATATAGCCAATCCAATGGGCTCTATCCTATCTGCTGCTATGTTATTAGAATATTTAGAATTAAAAGAAGAGGCCTCATTAGTTAGACAGGCCGTTGAATGGACATTAGTGAATGGATTTGTGACAAAAGACATCGATAATATGAATTTTTATTTCACATCAACTCTTGGTGAATTGATCTGTGATTATATAGGTGGAAATGTTCCGGGTTCGGGAAAAAAAGAAAATATTGAGTTGAGGAAATCAACAATTATATAATAGAATAAACGAATTACTAACGATAGTTCGCAACTTATTAAAATAATTTTTGCTTGCTTAGTTCTTTTTTAAAAATGGCGGGTGTATATTTACAGTAGACACTACATCATGTTGAAGAAAAGTATATATAGTAATATTATCTCCATAGCCACAATCATTATTGTGGTGGTGATTATTATATCTTCTTCAACCGGAGGTGGTGCATGACTATAAATTAAAAACAAAATATACTCAACCCGCCTCAAAAAGGCGGGTTTTTTGTGTCTGATATCTCGCAGAGTATCTGACACATAAACAACCCCAAAAAACTAAAAATATATGGCAACCTACTATAACGATAACACTTTAATTTACCTGAACGGAAAGTTTGTAAAAGCTGCCGAAGCAAAAACTAATCTCTACAGCCAGTCATTGCATTATGGTTATGCGGTATTTGAAGGCATCCGTTCCTATAAAACTGCCAGTGGTGAAACGAAAATATTTAAAGAAGTTGAACATTTTGAAAGACTTCAGCATTCTGCTGAAGCAGTCAATATGCCGTATACCTGGAATGCCGAAGAACTGATTGCTGCTACTTATGAAGTATTGAAGAAAAATAATTTACAGGATGCATATATCCGCCCGTTAGTATATGCGCCGGCTAATATGAGTTTTGTAGAAAATAAAGAATCATTTATCGCTATTGAAGCATGGGAAATGCAGCCATTCCTTGGTGAGAAATTATTAAAAGTAATGACTTCATCTTTTCAACGCCCCAATCCCAAAGGTTTCAAAATAACAGCGAAGGTGAGCGGCCATTATGTAAACTCTATACTTGCCAGCCAGGAAGCAAAAGCAAAAGGGTTTGATGAAGCTTTATTGACTGACATGGATGGATTTGTAGCAGAAGGGCCTGGTGCAAATGTGTTTTATGAAAAAGAAGGAAAATTATTTACACCCTCAGAAGGAAATATTCTACCGGGTATTACAAGAGCCACTATTTTGGAAATATGCCAAGAGTTAGAAATTGCAGTAGAAGAAAAAACAATTACAACAGAAGAATTAAAAAATGCTGATGCTGCATTCTTCTGTGGCACTGCAGCTGAAGTAATTGGCTGGGAAAAATTGGATGACACTGTCTTTCCAAAAAACTGGAATGATTCAGTTAGTAAAACAATACAAGATGCATATAAAAACAAAGTAATTGGGAAAACAATACAAGTAGAAGAAGTGGTTGCATAATGCTGAGTAACGATATGCAGCTGAAGTGTGATTCATTTCTACTCTTTCACTGAAAGAATAGAAATGAACAAATCAGAGATTGCAAGGGACGATGCTAGTAGTACAGAAGATGACAAACATACTCCTTCACTAAAGTTTCGGAGTAAACAAAAATAAAATGGCAGAAGAAATCATCAACAAAAACGACCAGACTCCTTCCCTTTCGGGGAAGGCTGGGATGGGGCTTAATAAATATTCGAAGACTTTAACACAGGATGTAACACAGCCGGCAGCGCAGGCTATGTATTATGCACTTGGTTTTAAAGAAGAAGATTTTAATAAAGCACAAGTAGGCATTGTGAGTATGGGATGGGATGGAAATCCTTGTAATATGCACTTGAACGATTTGGCAACTGCCGTGAAGGAAAGCATTAACGGTACAGAAGGATTGCTGGGTTTACGTTTTTATACAATTGGTGTAAGTGATGGCATCAGCATGGGAACAGAAGGAATGCGTTATAGTTTAGTAAGTCGTGACCTGATAGCCGACAGTATCGAAACAAATGCCGGTGCACAATATTATGATGCACTGATAACCGTGCCGGGTTGTGATAAAAACATGCCGGGTTCTATCATTGCAATGGGTAGATTGAACCGTCCGTCAATTATGTTATATGGCGGTACAATAGCACATGGACATTATAAAGGAGAAGATTTGAATATCGTATCTGCATTTGAAGCTTTGGGCAAAAAAATGGCAGGCGATTTAAACGAAGAAGATTTTAAAGGGATCATACAACATTCTTGTCCAGGAGCAGGTGCCTGTGGCGGCATGTACACAGCCAATACAATGGCCAGTGCCATAGAAGCATTGGGAATGAGTTTGCCGTATTCTTCATCCAATCCTGCATTAAGTAATGATAAACAAAAAGAATGCGAAGCAGTAGGAGCAGCAATAAAAATATTATTAGAAAAAGACATCAAGCCTTCTGATATTATGACCCGCAAGGCATTTGAAAATGCAATAACAGTTGTGATGGTGATGGGTGGTAGCACCAATGCTGTTTTGCATTTGATTGCTATGGCAAAAAGTGTAGCTGTAAAAATAACACAGGATGATTTTCAAACTATCAGCAATAAAGTACCCATGCTGGCTGATATGAAACCAAGTGGTAAATACCTGATGGAAGATCTGCATCAATATGGTGGTATCCCCTCTGTAATGAAGTATTTATTGGGCAAAGGATTGCTGCACCGTGATTGTTTAACCGTTACTGGAAAAACTGTTGCAGAAAATTTAGCAGTAGTTCCTGATCTTGATTTCGCAAAACAACAAATTATTTATCCATTAGAAAATCCATTGAAAGCAACCGGGCATTTACAAATTTTATATGGCAACCTTGCTGTGAAAGGCAGTGTAGCAAAAATATCAGGTAAAGAAGGAGAAAAGTTTGAAGGACCTGCAAGAGTTTTTGATGGCGAATTTGAATTAATCAATGGCATACAAAATGGAAGAGTAAAAGCAGGTGATGTAGTTGTAATAAGAAATATTGGACCGAAAGGAGCACCAGGTATGCCTGAGATGCTGAAACCAACTTCAGCCATAATGGGTGCTGGTTTGGGGAAATCTGTTGCATTAATTACTGACGGAAGATTCAGTGGTGGCACACATGGTTTCGTAGTCGGGCATATTGCACCTGAAGCATTCGAAGGCGGCCTGATTGCATTTGTAGAAGATAACGACATCATTGAAATTGATGTAACCAATAATAAAATTTCGTTGCTTGTAAATGATGAAGTAATAGCAGAACGAAAAAAGAACTGGAAACAACCTGCTTTGAAAGTAACAAAAGGTGTATTGTATAAATATGCAAGACTGGTGAAAGATGCTAGCGAAGGTTGTGTGACGGATGAATGAAAGGCTTCCTAAATCCCCGCAAGGGAAACTTTAGAATCCGAATTTTTGAAAGTAAAAAAAGAATTAAAAAGCTAAAACCATTATATGGAAATAGTTGAAAAAATAAAAGAAATTAAGAAAGAGCAAACTCCAAAAGCCCCCCTTGAGGGGGTTGGGGGGGCTGTATCTGGTTCTGTTGCGGTACTCGAAGCTTTTATTGCTGAAGGTGTTTGTACCATCTTTGGCTATCCCGGTGGTGCCATCATGCCCATCTATGATGCATTGTATGATTATCATGACAGGTTGAATCATATTTTGGTTCGTCATGAGCAAGGTGCTATACATGCGGCACAAGGTTATGCAAGAACAAGTGGCGATGTGGGTGTGGTATTTGCCACCAGCGGTCCGGGTGCAACAAATCTTGTTACTGGTTTGGCAGATGCAATGATAGATTCCACTCCTGTTGTATGTGTAACAGGTCAGGTGTTTGCACATTTATTGGGTACTGATGCATTCCAGGAAACAGATGTGATAAACATTACAACACCTGTCACCAAATGGAATTACCAGGTTACTGATGCAACAGAAATCCCTGCTGTACTTGCCAAAGCATTTTACATTGCCAGAAGTGGAAGACCCGGACCAGTGTTAATTGATATTACAAAAAATGCACAGTTACAAAAATTCGAATACGAAGGCTATACAAAATGTGATCATATCAGAAGTTACCGGCCTGCTCCTATTGTTCGAAAAGAATATGTAGAAGAAGCAGCAAAACTAATTAATGAAGCAGAAAGACCATTTGTAATTTTTGGACAAGGTGTTATACTGGGAAAAGCAGAAAAAGAATTTAAAGCCTTTATAGAAAAAGCAGGCATTCCTGCTGCATGGACAATTATGGGAATGAGTGCCATTCCTACTGACCATCCGCTTGGAGTGGGTATGTTGGGCATGCATGGCAATTACGGTCCGAATTTGTTAACCAATGAATGTGATGTATTGATTGCTGTTGGTATGCGTTTCGACGACCGTGTTACAGGGCGATTAGATAAATATGCAAAGCAGGCCAAAGTAATCCATCTTGATATTGACCCATCAGAGATTGATAAGAATGTAAAAACAACCGTACCGGTTTGGGGCGATTGTAAAGAAACCTTACCAATGCTTACAAAACTGGTAGAACACAAAGTGTACCCACAATGGATACAAAAATTTGCTGATTGTATTGCAAAAGAACAGGAAAAAGTAATTAAACAGGAATTGAATCCTGATTCTGAAATCTTAACGATGGGTGAAGTAATTGAACTGGTGAATGAATTAACGAAAGGAGATGCAATCGTCGTTACTGATGTTGGTCAGCACCAGATGGCAGCTTGCCGTTATGCAAAATTCAATCAGACCAAAAGCAATATCACAAGTGGAGGTTTGGGCACAATGGGATTTGCATTACCAGCAGCAATCGGAGCTAAATACGGCGATCAAAAAAGAACAGTAGTTGCCGTAATCGGTGATGGTGGCTTTCAGATGACCTTACAGGAATTAGGAACGATCATGCAGTTTGAAGTGGATATAAAAATATTAATTCTCAATAACCAGTTTCTGGGTATGGTTAGACAATGGCAGGAATTGTTTCATGAAAAAAGATATTCTTTCACTGATATTACCAGCCCTGATTTTATTCAACTGGCGAAAGCTTATCGCATTGAGGGAAAATCAGTTTGTAAAAGAAAAGAATTGAAAGAGTCAATAAAAACAATGTTGAATAATAAAGGCTCTTATTTATTAGAGGTAATGGTAGGAAAAGAAAACAATGTGTTCCCGATGGTGCCGCAGGGAAAGGGAGTGTCAGAAGTTGTATTATGTAAAGAAGATATTCAATAACCCCGACAGCGGTCAACGACCCTGTCGGCGGTTAAAAAAGATAAATATAAAAAATGGACAAACAGGAATTTACTAT
>JBBSJN010000184.1:0-6121 GCA_038257235.1 Chitinophagales bacterium | reverse complement strand
AGTAGTAATATGCGATTGCCCTACGACGGTGTCAAAAGTTTGTGGTCTGTATTTTCTGGCTGATACAATAAATTTTTCCATGCCCATATCCCCTGAAGGGGAATAATAAAACCCTAAAGGAGAGGTTGCAAGATAAGAAAGTAGAGAATTTTTAGGGCATAAGAATAACTGTATGTTAATAAGTCTTTGTAAGCCCCTTTGGGGGGTTTGGTGCATCTTTAATGTAAAATCGGATGTGGCTTAAATTCTTTAGTTCTGTCGAATAAATAACGATAGGTGATCAACCTGCGGGAACGGAATGTATCTCCAAAAGATTCTACTACGTTTATCATTTTAGGGTTGAATTCACCAATCCATTGCATTTCATAATCAGTATACCGGTTCAGTGGTTGAATTACTATTTTAGATTCATTGATAATATAGGCATCAACTCCTTTTCCTTGAAACTCAGGTACAATTCCAAAAACCAATCCGGTAAACCGATAGTTCTTTTTTGTCCTTTTTATCCAGAGAAATTTTAATTTATGAAAAAGGTCAAATTTTCCATTCAGGTATTTAAACCATTGGTTCAGGTCGGGTAGATTAACAAAGATGGCAATGGGCTCTTTTTTATAATACACATACCAGATTATCTTTTCATCCATCACAGGTTTCATTTTCTTAAGCATCATCAAAACCTGGTCTTTTTTTAATTCTTTCAAACCCCCGTGTCCTGCCCAGGCTTTATTGTAAACTGTTACAAAATCCTCAGCAAATTTTCCCAAATTGTTTTTATCGATATAACTGGAAGAGTAGTCCGGATCTTTTGCCAGGTTTGCATGTCGTTCCATAATTTTATTACTCACTTCTTTTCTCGGGTCCAATCCATAACAGGATTGTCCATAAAATTCTTTAAATCCATATTTTTCAAACAATTCCTTATAATAAGGTTGGGCATAATTCATACAATACAAAGGAGGTTGAAATCCGTCCACTATCAACCCCCACCAACGATCTCTTTCGCCAAAATTGATTGGTCCATCCATTGCCTGTATTCCTTTTTGTAATAACCAGTGTCTAGCAACATCAAATAGCATATCAGCTGCTTCCTGGTCATGGAAGGAATCAAAAAAACCTGTGCCGCCAACCGGCACATCATCGCCTTTGTTCTTATATTTTTTGTTGGTAAATGCTGCAATCCGCCCAATCAACTTTCCTTCTTTATCTTTTAATACCCATCTTATAGCTTCTCCAAACCTAAAAGCTTTGTTTTTTTTTGGATCGAATACTTCATTCACATCTTTATCCAAAGGCCTGATGTAATCGGGGTTCCCTTTATTGATGATTACATTTACCTGTATAAACTCTTTGGCAAGTTGTGGGCTTGTAACTTCAATCAGTTGCATCCTGCAAATAACGATAAATAAATAATTTGTTCCACAAACTTTAAATCTCTTTTCTTTGAATTATGATTATTTGATGTAGGGAATTAATAATAAGCTCAAGGCCCCTCATTTCTTGTTTAAAAGGGCATCTTCCACCAGTTTTCCACCATATTTTTTTTTCTTGTTTCTTATTTCATAATTCTACCTCACACCCTTACCTTTGCCGCCTGAAAATAACCCTCTCAATAAACACTTTATATGGCAAACGTTGGTAAAGTAAAACAGGTGATCGGTGCGGTAATTGACGTTCAGTTTCAAGGCACCCTTCCAGAAATCTATAACTCCTTAGAACTCAAGAAAGAAAATGGTGATATCCTTGTATTAGAAGTACAGCAGCACCTTGGTCAAGACAGTGTTCGAACCATTGCAATGGATGGTACAGAAGGTATTGTTCGTGGTACAGAAGTAGTAGATACCGGAATCCCTATCGCAATGCCTGTTGGAGATGCTATTAAAGGCCGTTTATTTAATGTAACCGGCGATCCGATTGATGGATTACCAGCTGTAAGTAAAGTTGGTGGTCGTCCGATTCATGCTCAGCCTCCTGCATTTGAAAATCTTAGTACCGCTTCTGAGATACTTTTTACAGGTATTAAAGTTATTGATCTTATTGAGCCCTATGCAAAAGGTGGTAAGATTGGATTGTTTGGTGGTGCCGGTGTGGGTAAAACAGTATTGATTCAGGAATTGATCAACAATATTGCAAAAGCATATGCCGGTGTATCTGTATTTGCCGGTGTGGGTGAAAGAACAAGGGAAGGAAATGATCTGATGAGAGAGATGATTGAAGCAGATATCATGAAATATGGTGATGCTTTCAAAAAAAGTATGGAAGAAGGTGGTTGGGATTTGAGTAAGGTGGATATGAAAGAACTGGCTGAATCAAAAGCAACATTCGTATTTGGACAGATGAATGAACCTCCCGGAGCAAGAGCAAGAGTGGCATTGTCTGGTTTAACTATTGCAGAATATTATCGTGACGGTGATGGCACTGGCAAAGGCCGTGACATCCTGTTCTTCGTAGACAATATCTTCCGTTTCACACAGGCAGGTTCTGAGGTTTCGGCATTATTAGGTCGAATGCCATCAGCGGTGGGTTACCAACCTACGCTGGCAACTGAGATGGGTGTGATGCAGGAAAGAATTACTTCTACCAAAAATGGTTCAATCACATCTGTTCAGGCGGTTTACGTTCCTGCGGATGACCTGACTGACCCGGCTCCTGCAACAACATTTGCTCACCTGGATGCGACAACAGTATTAAGCCGTAAGATTGCTGACTTAGGTATCTATCCTGCGGTGGATCCATTGGATTCTACTTCAAGAATATTAACGCCAAAAATTGTTGGTGATCTTCACTACGATTGTGCAAACAATGTAAAGCTGATGTTACAGCGTTATAAAGAATTACAGGATATTATCGCCATCCTTGGTTTGGATGAGTTGAGTGATGAAGATAAGCAGATAGTAAGCCGTGCAAGAAAAGTACAGCGTTTCTTATCGCAGCCTTTCCATGTGGCAGAAGCCTTTACCGGATTGAAAGGAGTATTAGTTCCGATTGAAGAAACAATCCGTGGTTTCAATATGATCATGAATGGTGAAGTGGATGAATATCCAGAAGCTGCATTCAACCTTGTTGGTTCAATTGATGATGCAATTGAAAAAGGAAAGAAATTAATGGCGGAGGCGCAAGGTTAAAAACCCTCTGTCTCCCTAAAGCCCGCCCGGATGACCGGTTCGGACGGGGGAGGACTTAGATCCTTTAGTCATTATTAATTTGATAAGTTCTTTATAGTAATAAGTTGAAGTTTTTTGTTACCAGCTTTTGTTTTTCATGGCATCTTAGTTGCGTCGCACTCTTTAACTTCCTGTTCTTTACTCAGCATATAGTTGAATAAAGAATAATTAATTAACCAACTTTAAAGTTTATAAAACTTTAGGGTTATAAAATTCCCCTTTAGGCCCGCCCGGATGACCCGGTCGGACGGGGGTTTGGGGTATGAATTTAGAAATATTAACACCAGAGAAAAAATTATACAGCGGCGAAGTGTACGGTGTACAAATGCCGGGCATTAGTGGTTCATTTGAAGTGCTGGAAAAACATGCTCCATTGGTAAGTGCATTAAAAGCCGGAAGGTTAAAAGTGCTGAAAGACAAATCCGCAGGATCCGGTGGACAAAATCATATTGTAAACTTTGATATTCAGGGCGGATTTGTAGAAGTATTGAATAACAAAGTAACTGTATTAGTGGAAGGTGCCACACCTGTGGAATAACTGAGAAATCACTGCTTTATATAAAAGCAGTTTGTGTCCGGGATTGTGAAAACAACTTTGCCCTTTTCTTTGGAAGAGGGCTTTTTCGTACACTAATTTCTTTGTGCTCTTCGCTTTAGTTCTTCTTCTGCATAAGTAAAAACTTTTTTCATCAAATCTGTTTTTCTCAACTCATATTTTGTTCTTATCTGTGCTTCTTCGTTTGCTACCATTACAAACATCAGGTCTATTACCCTTGCAGAAATAAAATCTGTCAAACTGTTTTCAAGAGGTTTATTTATAAAAGGAATCTTGTTGTAAATATTCGTAATACTGCTCCAGTCTTTATCTGCACCTTCGATTTTGATTGTACTGTCAACAATAGGTCGAAAGGCTGTCATAAGCCCCGGTTTCATTTCTGCTTTAAAATAATCAGTGGCGGCATGAGTGTTATCAGTAATTAAAATGTTTGCAGCATCTCTTATACTCATGCTTTTTAACGCATCGGAGAAGAGTGGCTTAGCAACACCCACTGCAGATGACATGGCGTTGGTAAACTTTCCTGTAACCTGGTTGATTACTCTGTCAAATCCAAGGTCTCTTAATGTTTTTTCAATTTTGGCAGCTTCGCCTGGAAATGCAAATCGTACTATCGGATTTCCATTTGGATCGGCAAATGCGTTTGCCCATTTAAATAATCCTTGTGACAATGCATCTTTTAATCCTAAGGCCATCTCCAGTTCTGAAGGAATCAATCCCAAATTTTTCAAAGCATTACATCCCGGAAGAATAAGTAACAATGACAATGCAGGGATGATGAGTAATTTTTTCATCAGTATATTTTTTATTTTAAAATTTTGTCAGATGGAATTCATCATGAAAATTTTCATCGCAGTTGTTGAAAAGATGCTCAAAAATTTTCATGGCTCATTTCATGTATTTTTTTTAACAGTGGAAATGAAATATCGTTGTATACTAATTCAGCTGCGGATCAATCGGAAAATTGACCATCATTTCATATTCGCCACCAAGATGTTTTAAAGAGTCTTTCCAGATTTCTGTATGATTTTTATGAAAAACCAATTTGCGGCTGGCTTTTACTGTTAACCAGGTTTTTTCATTCATTTCTTCTTTTAATTGGTTTTCTGTCCAGCCGGAATAACCAATATAAAACCTGATTTTATTAACGTCAAAGTCGCCTTGTTTTATAAAACTGACGACGGCATCAAAATCGCCACCCCAGTAAACGCCTTTAATTATTTCTTGTCCACCTGGTATGTCATCCGGGTATTGATGTATAAAGTGAATTGAATCCAATTGAACAGGCCCGCCATAGTAAACAGGAATTTTATATCCTTCCAGTTCAGGAATCAGTTGGTCTAAAGAATTTTCATATTGACGATTTAGCACAAAACCAAAACTGCCTTCTTCTTTATGTTCACATAATAAAACAACAGTTCTCAGAAAGTTAGGGTCTTTCAAAAACGGATCTGCTATCAATAATATGCCGGGTGCCAAATCAATCATACTTCAATTTAGTATATTAATTCTTTTAAAAAAAGACAGATAAGGAATTGTTATTTCAAATTAAGCTAATTGTTATCTGTTTAATTTATTCATATTCCAAAAACGTAGTTAAAATACTGTTTTATACCCTCTTCAGGGGATAGAAAGAGAGATAGGAAATGTATTTTTGTAAGGTTGATTCATATTTTAAAACCAGTATCTTAGACCACTACATTTTAAATCTGTGAAAAGAACATTCACCATTATTACCGTTTTGATAAGCCTGTCCATGGTTGGCATTATTACTATTCAGATATCCTGGATAAAAAACATGCTATTGTTAAAAGAAGAACAGGTGAAAGAAAAATTACGGGTAGCTATTGAAAATGTAGGAACAGTGCTCGCAGAGCATAAAGGTAGTTATTCTGTTTCAGGAAGGCGAAGTGGTCTTGCAGATGATTTTTCACTGAATATGTTTAAGCCCAATACTGTAAGTCAACAGTTCAGTGTAGAAGAAATAAAAAAGAAATTGAATAATTCTTTTTCAGAAATTGGTTTGAAGAATGTTGAGTTTGAATTTGGAATAGCCACATTCGGAAGGAATGGCATTGAAAATTATTTTGACAGAAAAACTGAAAAGTTTGCCGCCTTTTATAGCGATACAGTGCACAATATACAATTCATGTATCCTTTAACCCCTCCAAGTGGTACCGCAGGTGAAAACCTTTCGCTGGATGAAGTCTTTATTGTGATGTTGCCGAATATTGATGATTATGTACTACAATCTTTAAAATGGAGAATTGTTACCTCTGTTCTTTTTACAATTATCATTTTACTGGCATTTTATCTTACTGTTCGAACTATGTTGCGGCAGAAAAAATTAGGTGAGATCAAAAATGATTTCATCAATAATATGACCCACGAATTTAAAACACCT
>JBBSJN010000183.1:0-6131 GCA_038257235.1 Chitinophagales bacterium | reverse complement strand
TAAATCGGTGTTATGTAAAAACCATTCTCCTGGCTTTTACATGCTGTGGTAATAAACAGTAGGCCGCAAAGCATAATGCAGGTACGGTAAATAAACTGAATAATTTTCATCCGGTCATTGTTTTAAAATGCTCCTAAACGCACACTTTCCTAAACACTAATTATTGTTAATGATATTCATTTTCTTATCTAGATATTGTGTGTACTTACCTGCAGGCAAAACTGTTTGGTAAAGACTGTCTCTTTTAAGTTCTATTCCTCTTACAATAAATTTTAATGAGTCATTACCATTGTATTGTTGCCGGGCCAGACGCTTCTCTTGACTCAGCGCCAGGTTAATTTGTAGTATATTAACTCTCTGAATTGGATTAAGGGAAAGCGAGTCCTTCATACGTTTTGCAAATTTGAGCGCCAACTGATTATCGTTGCTGTTTTGGGCATAGTTGATAGCCGGTAAAAGCAACATTGAAATAAAAAAAACAAATACTTTAGTCATTTTAAATAATTTATTCATCAATTGTAATACAAGTTCCATTTGGCCCGGCAGGTGCTGTGTAGTTTTGCGACCAAGTGCCATCGCTCCATTCGTAATGATACCAGCAGTGGCCATGTATATTTTCATAAACTTTTATTCCTAGCTCACAAGTACCATTTATGCATTTTCTGCCTTCGGCGGTACAATCTGCACAGCCTCCGCAGGTGGGGTCAGAACCTGAATCAACCCATTGGGTTTGGTTGTAGCTGGAACTGTTAGGATTTAAATCTTTTATTTCCCGGAACCGCTTACCATTAGAGCAGTATTCCTGGCCTGTTCCTTCCCAAACAGGTGTGTAGCTAATAACACAAGTGGAATTGCCGGGCATGTTAGCAAAGGCCAGCCCGTTTGCATCTATTTCATCCTGTGCTTGTTGATCAGCATCCGCCTGGCTTATGAGTGAACTATATGCATTTGCTGAAACAGCGTATGTTACTGTAGAACCTACATATCCAATCGGACAATCATCCTTACTGAAAACTGCTGATCTTGCACTATTGTAATAAATGGCTACGCAACTACCATATGTGTTGGCATAATTTTGCCCGTTAGCAGCAAGATTAATGGCTACCATCGCATCAACTGCTGCCTGACTGTAAGTAGACGTGTATGTGCCAGCGGGAATGGTATAAACTACTCTTGTACCTATTTGACCCGCAGGGCAATTATTCCTGGTAAAGATTTCAGATACTGCCAAATTTGAATAGGTTACCGGGCAAGGAGGCTTATTGGCAACATTATATTCATACATCTTAAGAACTCTTCCGGCATCATCCTTAATAAAACGAAGTCTCCCATTATTGTCATATTCATATTTGGATACCCTGCAGTTTTCATCGCTTTCTTCCGTTATTCCTTTTAATGGATCGTAAGCAACAGTTCTCATTCTTGCATTAACTGGATATAATCGAATCTCGTCTAATCTGGTCGCAAGATTCACACTTGTACCACTGACACTAACACTGCTTACCCCTTGCTGGGTTTCGTATTCATAATATGTCATTCCGGTTACGTCGTAGTAGGTTCTAACCAGACTCAGCCCGGATACATTTATTCCACCGATGGCATAAAAAGAAACTTTGTAATTTTTTGCAGGATTAATTGTGGCTGAAAGCGATCTTGAATTGCTCAAGTATATGGACCTTTTACCAGTAATTACTGCCCCAGTAGCATAGTTTATTGCGCCCGTATATGTAAATCCACCAAAATTAGCAGTCTCAAAGCTTGTGTATGCACAAATGTCATTAACCGGGTCTGCATTTACAACAGTTGCCACAACATACTTATTATCGTAATCGTAAAGATGGCGTATCATTCTGCCGCCTTCGTCTTTCTGCCCAATTAAAAGTCCGTTTACATCATAATAATAAACAGCGGTTTGAACTTGTGGGGGAGTAACCTGATTGTCAGGTATTGTCCAGCGCTGTTCTGAGGCCGAGATTGGTTTCACATCCCCATTTGCAATAGAAGCAAAAGTTGTATTTTTTTTCAGGAACAATTGACTATTCTTTCTGAAAGAAATAGTATTTGGCAGAAAAACCATATTGGAAAGGAAACTTTCATAGTAAATGTATTGCTCGTCCGTAGATCCATCCGGATGAGTTACAGTTGTACTTGTTGGCAGGTAGTAAGTTTTATCATATCCGTAAGCCGTTGAAGACTGCAAATATTCTGTGGAACCGGGTGTTTTAAATATTTTTTCAACTGTATTATCCAGGTAAACCTTTCCTGTAAACACTCCATAAATTTCAATTAAAGCTGCGTCAGTAGACTCACTGTTGTACATCTGCGGATATTGATAACTTGCAGCCTGTATCCAGTTATCACTGCGGTGAGATGAATTAACCAGGGTAAAATATTTACAGGATGGATACTTTTCTGCAAAAGGATTTACATCAAACTTTCCCCCAGTATAAGTTGCCATTTTAGCATCCGTATAAGAGTAGGTATTATATGTTTCTTTTACTTTAAGATTATTGGCATCAAAAATTATTGCCTTTTTTTCTAACCCATAGGCCCAGGGAGCATAACGCTGCTTCATAGAAAAAGTAGGATTAGTTAATGCCCAAACAGTATAATCATCTGAACTTGTAAACTCCAAAACCGAACGACCATTTTGGCCTGATGCTTCTTTTATTTCTACTCGTTTAAATTGTGCTGGCAATGCATTACCACCATTTATGTCACTATTGTATGTCATGATTACAGTAGTGGTTATTGAAGGGTCACCCCAACAAGTTGTAACAACATTTAAAACTGCAGCGATCACATCAATGACTATTGCTACAATTGTTGCTGCACTTACAGTAGATATGATGCTAATAATGTCAATAACTTGAGATACTGCAGTAACTACATCCATTACTCCCGAAAGAGATTGCATAAATCGCTGGTGCCCTGTTAAATCGATGGCTTGGTCCCTGCTCAAGATTCCAGGGTACGTATATCTGTACTTACAGCCCATATTTGCTACCGGCTTCCAATAAAAGTACCTGGACTCAGGGTTATAATAATTAGTTGAAATAATAGCATTTATCGGCGACTCGACACCCCATATGGACGATTGCGTATAACTATCGTCCAGGGTGTAATGATAATTCGTTATCAAAGGATTATTGCAGTCATTTGAAAATCCTCCATCCGTAACCAACGTCCTTGCCACATGCACACCGCCTAGTGTGCTCTGAGTTGTGCCAGTGCCTATTGTGCCAGAATTCTGTTCATACTCAAATTTTAAAGTACCACCAGTAGGATAGTTAATCTGTTTTAAAAGCCCATTCTTTGCATAACCACTTTTAGGATTCAAGGTCACTTCGTTAACACCATTTCTTAAATAACACAGCCCTCTTATCTGGGAGCTATTTAACTTATTTAGCGGTTGATTTATATCAAATGATGCGTTATAAAAATCCTTACTATAGTCACCATTATAAAACCCCCAGATATCTTTTAAATGACTGAATGATGCAGGCACGTAGTCATCCGGCGTACTTGAACCCATGTAATACTCGAATTCATATGGTGGCTCATCACCCTTTAAATCAACACCAATTTTTCTCACCGATTTTAGACACAACCTGGCATACTCTTTTTGGTAATCTGTTACAGGGATGCCAGTTCTATTTTTGATAAAATAGCTCGTATTAAACTCGTACTTACTCAGGAATCTGCCTGCATACTTAATGTCCACAGATGACAAAACTTTGGCCCCTATCAGATCAAATCTATTATCTCCATAATTAAAAATTGCCTGGTGACCATCTGGCCAGCTGATACTTACCAGATCATAGGTAGTAGACTTAGCTACTAAATATGAAACAATACTGTAAGTCTTATCTCCAACATTATTGTAATGTGTAATAGTAGCACCTGCATTTGCATTGATACTTCTGTTTTGGTAAATAAAATTAATTTTCCTGTGAGTAAAACCGTCCTCAATTTCCTCCAGATTCCATTCATTAATTACATATGGGTTAACAATTTGTGCATCTTCAAAAGTTTTTTCATAGTAAACTTTGTTATTCTTATAATTGGGCTGGGTTAGTTTACCAGTCAAGTTAGCATTACAATAGTTAGACTTAAGAATTTTAGTTTTCCCATATTTTGTAAACTTGTAAATAGATCCATTTTCGTCCTGGATATAGAAAGCTATAATTGTTGTGCGTATCTGATTATTATTGGCATTATTCTCATCTCGTATAAACCATATTTTGATCCGGCTATTTTCTAAACAAACTCCTTTATCAGTTGCTTTATCCAATATGAATATACCACTCCGGCCATTAAACTGAAATGCGAACTTGTCCAGTTCCTTATCAGCAGCCACTTCATTAAATTGCTTGTAAAGCAAATTCCTAGCTTTAAATATAGGATACCTTGTAACTGATGAGGATACTCCTTTGTTTATATCCAGATTCGAATAAAGATACCCGGCAGAATATTTACTGATATCATCCCATGATTCTGAAGATCCTGCAAAATAAGGTTTCTGATCATCAGGTTCGCCAACCTGCATCCTCGTAATACTTCCACCACTTGTCAAGTTCCATCCCTGCCCAATATTGGATGCTACATCATTAACCTTAAGACCATTACCTGAAGAATAATTGATGCCCAAGGAGAAACTAAGTCTGCTTTGGTTATCTTGCCAACTGAAAATTGGAAGAGCAAATGTGGCGCTTCCTGACTGATAACTCACTTGAGCATCCGCAAAAGAAGAGGAACAAATAAGGATCAATAATAAATGTATTCTCCGCATAAAACGATTTAATATTATGTTAGAAACTATATCCGTATCTTATTAAAACAAGTGACGTAACTGGATTATGCCTATTGTGTAGTAAATTCAAGAGCAATTGTATATCAGCTTTCGCTTTTTTTCCTGCACTCAGCGATTTATTTAATCCAACTAAAGCAGACATTTGCCAGGCAGAACGGTCTCTTAAATCAACTATTTTTTTAAATCCTGAATTATAATTCCATTCTCCTCCTCCCTGAATTTTCATAGACTTATAAATTTTCCACTTTGCAAACGTTCTTAAGCCTAACCCTTCACTGGAAAACTGTATATTGTCAATTGATTCCCCCAACCCAAGTACATAATTGGCTCCAAATCCCGTTGTAATTTTATCGTTTAATTTATATCCAACCTGAAAACCGAGCTTGGCACTAGTAGGAAAGTATTTCGAAGATTGGCTAAACTGAATATCAAAACCTGGCTCTAGCCTTTCGTTGAAAGTTTTAGTTTTTTGTTTGTTGGGTTTAAAATCTGGTAGCAATTCGCTTGCTGATCCAAGCTGGCCGTCAATCAATTGATTTAATAAACCAGCACCCGAATTCGTATTTGCTATTTTTGCCTGAACGAATGTGAAGATATTAGTTGCGTTTCCAAGAACGCCTGGCTGTGCAAAGTGTTGAATTGATGTACGAAATGGGATGCCGCTAACTATGGGAATGTTGCCGCCAGTGAACGGCAATCCTCCATACGATGGAGACATACCAAATACTCCTGATAAAGCCGAATTATTCTTTGCAAATTCTCTAAACTCCGGAATTTTATTCAGCAACTCCAACGCAGTTTCTTCTGCTTTCTTTTTGTAGTTAAAAATTTCTTTGTAATTGCGGAGCGTTTCAACATAGTAGTAGCTTTCCTTGTTTATGTTTTGCAGGTACTTGCTTTTGCCGATATATTTCACTGCACTCTGAATCAGTTCTTTCTTACGCTGTTGTATCATTTGCTGAAGCGCTTCGGTATTATCTGCATCCTTGTTAAGCTTATCAATGTTATCCTTTGCTGATGCTATTTGTTGTACTTGTTTTTGGGTTAGTAAATCTTGCTTTGTTTCTAAGTATTTAAACTGGGTAGTTAACTTATCACGGTAATCATCATACCTGGCTTTGTATGTTTCACCCACAGATAATGCCTGCTCATATTTTTGCAGCATGCCTGCAAAGGTCAGGTCGGGGTTAGCAAATAATCTTTGAGCAGTAGCAGGATCAGCTTTTTGTAAGAGTTGTTGAATCTTGCTTTCCCATTTTGCCAGCTTCCGTAATGTTTTGGATGTTTTGCCAGTAATTCTTTTTGAGTAACTGCTAAC
>JBBSJN010000182.1:0-6158 GCA_038257235.1 Chitinophagales bacterium | reverse complement strand
TATACTCCAAATTATCCTTTTGAAATTGCTTCGGAGAATATCAAGCGGCATCAGTCACTAGTTGGGTTAATCGGGATAAGCTGGCAACCCGGTGTCAGGTATATTGAGTTCCCGGATAGAAAAATTAATATCGGTTCAAAGTATCCTGTTTTCTCATTTGAATATATACATGGATTTGCAAACATCTTTGGAAGCGATGCTGATTTCAGTAAATGGAAATTAAATATAAAGGATGATATTAACCTCAGACTAAAAGGAGTTTTCAATTATAAAATTGGAATTGGCGGATTTTTGAGGAGTGATAAAGTACAATTGCCCGATAACAATCATTTCAACGGAAATATTTCGACATTCGCAACGGAGTTTTTAAATAGCTTTCAATTGTTGCCCATTTACCAGTTTAGTAATACTTCAAAATTTTATGGATTAGCACATATTGAATATAACCTGAAAGGGTTTTTAACGAATAAGATCCCGGGTATTCGCAAGCTCAATTTATACCTTGTAACCGGAGGGAATGGATTCGTTCTAAACAAATCAGATAACTATTATGAGATATTTGCTGGCTTAGATAATATTTTCAAACAAATTAGAGTTGATTTTGTACAGTCATTTCTAAATGGGAAAAAATGGCAAAATGGTTTTCGCATTGGTCTTACCCGAATAGGGGGTAGGAAAGGGGATGACTGGCCATAGGTTTTAAATCTTCACTTATCTTTGCCATGCTTTATAAATTTTGCCCAACCTGAAATTGGGTCCCGCCTTAAGCTGGATAAAATTTAAATATCATGGCCCAACTACACAATCGTATTTCCCGCAAGGAGTTAAAGGAAAAGATCCTTAATGACCCAACTCCCAGAATTACTATTTCATTTTATTGCTATTTCAGGATTGAAGAGCCTGAGCTTTTTCGCAATCAGCTATATAAGGAGCTGAAAGCATTGGGTGTGCTGGGTAGAATTTACCTGGCGAATGAAGGCATCAATGCACAAATAAGTGTCCCTAAGGAAAAGTTTGAAATGTTGCGTTCTTATCTCTATTCGCATGAATCACTCAATGGGATACGGCTTAATATAGCAGTCGATGATGATGCCCGCCCGGTCTTTCCGAAAGCAAATCAAAATGCTATTATGGTCGGACGGGGTAAAAGCTTTTATGTGCTGGATGTAAAGGTTCGACATAAAATAGTGGCAGACGGAATCTCAGATCCAAATTTTGATATGGCCAACCGTGGAAAGTATGTAAATGCAGAAGAATTTAATAGCCTTACCAATGAACCTGACACAGTGATTATAGATATGCGTAATCATTATGAATATGAAGTAGGTCATTTTGAAAATGCAATAGAAGTGCCCAGCGATACTTTTCGGGAGCAGTTGCCAATGGCTGTTGATATGATGAAAGCTGATAAGGAAAAGAACATAATCATGTATTGTACCGGTGGCATCCGTTGCGAAAAAGCTTCTGCTTACATGAAGCATCAGGGATTCAAAAATGTCTTTCACCTGGAAGGTGGAATTATCAACTATGTAAATCAGGCAAAAGAGCAGGGTCTATCCAATAAATTTCATGGGAAGAATTTTGTCTTTGATCAGCGATTGGGCGAAAGGGTAACAGAGGAGATCATTGCAAAATGTCATCAATGTGGTAAGCAGGCAGACACTCATGTGAACTGTGTAAACGACGCCTGTCATCTTTTATTTATCCAATGCGAAGATTGTAAAACTAAAATGGAAGGAACCTGCAGTAAAGAATGTCTCACATTTATACATCTTCCCGAGGATGAACAGAAAAAGCTTCGTTCCGGAATTGATAAGGGGCGAAATGTGTTTAACAAATCCAAAAAAAGGCTGGAGGATATTAATTAGATATCCATTTAAGGCAGACTGGTTTTCCGATAGATATCCTGTTGCCTGAATCACTAAGTAGTCCTGTTGTAATATCTCTTTTGAAGATTACAATCTCATCACTATTTTGATTACCTACTAATAAAAAGTTTCCGCTCGGATCGAAATTGAAATTCCTTGGCGCCTTGCCCAAAGTAGATTGATATCCGATTTTGGTTAGCTGCCCGTTTTTTTTATTGATACTGAAAATGGCAATTGTATTCACTTCACCACGGTTGCTGGCATATAAGAATTTCCCGTCGGGAGAAACATGAATGTCTGCACTGCCTGGAAACCGTTTGTCATCTTCAGGCATTGTGCTGATACGTTGCTTTGTTTTTAGCTTTCCTTTCTTATGTTTATAAAGAACAACCGTTCCTGAAAGTTCTTCTATCGTATATGCAAATCTGTTGTCAGGATGAAATGTAAATAACCTAGGTCCGGAACCTGATACGGATTGAATAAACGGTTTTTTTGAAGGAGATAGTTTCCCGGATGATGCTTTAAAATCGTACATCATTACTCTATCAATTCCCAGGTCGGTTACAAACAGCGTTTTATTGTCGGGTGAAATAATAGCTCCATGCACATGCGGCCCTTTTTGTCTTTGTACGTTTGGTCCGGTGCCGGAATGTTGAAAAGATAAAGCCTTACCTACACTTCCATCTTCATGTACAGGTAATAGAGATAAACTTCCACTGGTATAATTTGAAGCAAAGATCCACTTTCCGGTTTTATCTGTTTCCACATGGCAGGGATGATCTCCGCCGGAATGTTGTTTGTTAATAAATGTTAGAATGCCTTTCTCTTTGTCAAAAAAAAATGCTGCAATATCGCCGCCTTTGCCATCCTGTGGAGCGGTTTCTGCAACAGCATATACAAACTTTTCATCAGGAGAAATTGCAAGAAAAGAAGGGTTGGGTGTTTTAATATAACTTACTTCCCTAGCTGTCCCTGTTTCAGCATTGAATTTGTAAACATAAATACCCTCACTCTTTGGCGAATCATAAGTGCCTACTACCAGATAATGATCTTGTGCATTAGTATTTGTCAATTGCAGTGTTAAAGAAAATAAAAGAAGGTATTTCATATTAAACTTTCAGGAAGTGAATATCGGTAAACAATTCATTTTAACAAAACCAAAATCAACTTTTTGAAGTTCTGGCACAATCTTGTTACTAGTTAGTCGAATATCATTTTTTAATATTAAATCGAACCATTATGAAAAGGATATTTACCCTTTCAGCAATACTGTTATTTACAACAGTATTATTAAGCAGTTGTTACCGCGACAATTCTATTGGAAACAATAACGAAAACCAATGGCTGAACAAAGAGCAGGGCGAAGTAATTTATAGTGATAGCTACTGTAACTATTATGTTGTAGAAACTTATTATGGGTACAATATTGTTCGTTCGTATGCTGGTTACAAACCTTATGAAGGAACGATTGTCTACGGTAATTTCAGCAGCCGTGGTACAAGAGATATGTACAACTACTCAAGTGGCTTCGTATTTACCGGTACCGTTACAGACTATTGGTTAAGCTACAACGAAGCTCAGAATGCGCTGGATTACTACTGTCCTATTTATGGAAAAGGGGATGCTGCAAAAAGAGTGTTCAAAGAGTCAACCATTAAAAAGAAATAACCCCTGATAACTACAAATAAAGCCACTGCCGGGTAAGGCAGTGGCTTTTCATTTCAGTATTTTATTGAGGGAAGTAGTAATTAACTTAATCGTTACATCATCGTTCAATTCTGCAGGTATGAATTTTTTACCAATTACTTTTTCGTATAATTCAATATACCTTTTTGAAATTATATCTATCCAATCATCGCTCATTTCAGGGACAGTTTGCCCTTCTTTGCCCATGAAATCATTTTCAATCAACCATTCCCTCACAAATTCTTTACTTAATTGTTTTTGCTTTTCTCCATTAGCTTGCCTTTCTTCAAACCCTTCAGCATAAAAATATCTTGATGAATCTGGGGTGTGTATTTCATCCATCAGATAAATTGTATCACCAATTTTTCCAAATTCATATTTTGTATCTACTAATATCAATCCCTGCTTCGCTGCAATTTCTTTGCCTCTTGCAAATAGCTTAAGAGCATAGTCTTTTAAAATATCCCAGTCTGTTTCAGAAGCCAGACCTGACTTTACTATTTCTTCGGCTGATATATCTTCATCATGTCCTTCAGAAGCTTTGGTGCTTGGTGTTATAATTGGACTAGGGAAGTAGTCGTTTTCACTTAAACCATCAGGCATACTAACTCCGCATAATTGCATGCTTCCCGATGAGTAGGTCCGCCAGGCATGACCCGTCAGATTTCCTCTTACCACCATTTCAATTTTGAAAGGATCACATTTTTTGCCAATAGAAACATTGGGAGCCGGGACGTCAACCAGCCAGTTGGGACAAATATCTTTAGTTGAGTTAAGCATATATGCAGCAATCTGGTTTAAAACTTGTCCTTTATAAGGAATCGGTCGGGGTAGAATAACATCAAAGGCAGAGATGCGATTGGAGGCGAGCATCACCAACAGATCATCCTCAATGGTGTAAACATCCCTTACTTTTCCGCTATAAAAAGCAGTTTGACCCGGGAAAGAAAATGTTCTCATTATAGAAAATATGAAATGGTTAAAAAAGCGAATCTACGGAGTTCTGAGGTTTCAACAACCTACCATATTTTGGGCAGACATTTGTACCTATCGCTTTAAAAATTAAATTTTTAGATAAACTTTACAATGCTTATTTTTCCGTCAAATTCCAAACTTAAATACCTAATTATGAGAAAATGCTATAACGTATTAGCTGCTGTAATTATTAGCTGTCTGTCTTTTATTACAGCTAATGCACAAACTGTTACCGTGTCGGGTACTGTAACAAACAATACTTCTAAAGAAATAGTTCCGGCTGTATCTGTTGTTGTAAAAGGAACATCACAGGGAACGTATACCAATTCAAATGGAGAGTTCACTCTCAAGGTGAGTAAGCTGCCAGTAGTTCTTATTTTCAGCTCTATTGGATTTGAGAGCCAGGAAATAACTGTTTCCGATGCTTCAAGATCTATCGATGTAGATTTTAAAGTCAACAATGCTTTAGGGCAAGAAGTAGTTATTGCTGCCACAAGAGCACCCCAGACAATTCTTGAGTCTCCAGTTACAGTTGAAAGAATGAGTCAATCACTTATTAAGAATGTTGCTGCCCCATCTGTATATGAGGCTATCACCAACCTTAAAGGTGTGGATGTACATACAGCCAGCTTAACTTTCCGTACTATTACTACCCGTGGTTTTGTTAGCAGTGGTAACACAAGATTAAATCAGTTGGTGGATGGTATGGATAACCAGGCACCTGGCCTTAACTTTTCTGTGTCAAGTATCGTAGGCCTTACGGATTTGGATATAGATAATATAGAAGTACTATCCGGAGCATCGTCTGCTTTATATGGATCTGGGGGTATGAACGGAACTGTGTTGATTACCGGGAAGAACCCCTTTAAGTACGAGGGGTTTAGCTTTAATATAAAGCAGGGCATATCTCATACAGACAGTAAGCAAAGAAAACCAGCTCCCTATAATAATGTAGCTATGCGTTGGGCAAAGACCTTTAATAATAAGTTTGCCTTCCGTATTTCAGGTGAATTGATAAGAGGTAATGATTGGCAGGCAGAAGATTATCAAAATAAAAGGCAATTGGGTATTATCAGTGGTGTAGTACCAGGCGACAGAAAGACAAATCCGGATTATAATGGTGTAAATGTGTATGGTGATGAGACCGCCGTTAATATTGCAGCCATAGCTGGTTTATTGTCAAATTCTATCGGAGGAAATTTTATTGCACCAGGAGTAACGATAAGGAATGCCGCAGACAATTATTTTGCTGCTATTGGGAATCCTCAATATCCGACAAATGCACAGGTAGCCGGTTTTATTGGACTGTTTCCTACCAACGTTCAACCAACGATTCAATTATATACTCCTTTATATCTTGGTACTACCAGAAATTATTTCGGTTCCAATGCAAATGTTACCAGAACAGGTTATAAAGAGGAGGATGTTGTTGATTATAATACATTAAATGCAAAATTCAATGCCGGGTTTCATTGGAATATTAATGATAGAATAGAAGCATCTATTAATTCCTATTTTGGAACAGGTACAACTGTTTATACAGGAGCCAACAGGTATTCCCTTAAGAATTTTAAAATGGGTCAGCACAAATTGGAATTTAAAGCCAAAAACTGGTTTGTAAGGGGTTAT
>JBBSJN010000181.1:0-6179 GCA_038257235.1 Chitinophagales bacterium | reverse complement strand
TAGTCCAACTCCTTAGAGAAGTTAGAGGGGTCAGCATGCCGGAATAGAGTTCAGGAAGAAATCCTGCGCAGAGGGGTCAGTATGCTGGAATAGGGGGTCAGCTTCGCTGGAATAAACACAAAGTGTAGAATTAGATATTCAAACATTATTACTGAGTGTGGCAATCTTTGGAACAGAAATAGCAGCCGTTCACTTGGTTATAATATGCTTTCGCTGCTGTAACGGCTGTCTTACACGTCGCATGTTCCCCTAAATAAATATTGTTACTGGGAAAAAATGAACAATCATCTTTATGCACTTCATGATCACCATTTGCCTGGCAATGAGCTTCCTGACCTGATCCGTTGATAGTCTTTTAATAAGGGAAGATTCTTTTTTGATCGTTTTCAAGTGTCCAAATTTGTAACCAATAGGATTGTATCCGGTCTTGAAAGGCATTAGTTTCATATCGATCACCTCATCTTCGACAGCCTTCGAAAAGATTGCCTTCAAGCCTCTCATCATTCTTTCTCCTTTGTGGCCTCTTGAGATTATATCGGCTTCGAAGTCTGCTGAAGGACAATCGGACATCTTCCATCAATAGGGGGACACATTGGTCCGGATGCTAATGGTGAATGGATTCGGCCGGAAAATAGCAGAAGCTTTTAATTTATCGCAATTGTGACCTGGACTTCCGAAGAACCAGAAACTAAGCCATATCCGTTATGAATATTTGTGTAAGGAGAACTATTTGCTATAAAAGGATAATCAAAGGCATCCTCCTGAAGGGTTATGGATTCTTCATAATTCTTTTGCGAAATGGATAACATTCTCAATGACACAATCAGATGCGTAATGATGAAAGATTCATTGCCATTAAAATAATCCCTGTCCACAAGCACTTTAATATTTCCTTGGGAAGTCAGGCATTCAGGAATGAAAACAGTTCCTTCGCAATACAGACCAATACCTTCCGTGATTTCTTGTATTGGAGAATTCACATCGCCATTGGCTATTCCAAAAATGGACAATTCAAAAGGTAATTCATTTGGCAATATGATTCTGAATTCCAGGAATCCTTCGTAATCATTCTGCGGCTCAGCTGTCCACCTAATTTGCTCTATAATCCCACTGTCGGGAACTATTTCCCAATCGGAGAATGCGGCAGGAAAGCCCGTCGCAATAGCTTCTACTTTGTATGAATTTCCGGTCCTTGCCTGTATATTTCCTTCGGTCTCAAAGAATCCGTTTCCGATATATCGAAGCATATACATAGTATCATTTTCTAAAAGTTTTACTATTGCATTAGGTACATAAAAGCTGTCTCTAAAAAAAGTATCAAGAGGCGGCGATGTTTTTAATATTCTGACCAGGATTTCCTGATTGGCTTCAAAATTTGATAATATAATCAATTTATCCCCTTCATATTGTAAAGGGAAATTAATTTCTGTGCTGTTATTGCATCCTATAAAAAAAATACTGATACAACAGATGAAATATTTGCCTATTAAATTATTTTTATTCATTAGATCAGGTTAAAACGAGCGTGTGTATTTAACGTAGGGTAGGAACCTGAACAAGGATATTTGCTGTACAAAAGGAACCAAGCCTATGAGTTGTTGATTTTCATCAAGTATAACTTTCTTATTTAACCGTAAAAAATAAGGGTTCTTTTGGTTGTATACATTATAGACCCCTAGATTCCATTCATGAAGCCTGTTATTTTTACCCACCTTTGAGTGATAAAAAGAAATGTCCATGCGATGGTATGATGGTAATCTGTATGTATTCTTCTTGCCATATATATAAGAAATATCACCAAATTGGTTACTGCTTCTGGAAACAGGTAAATCAATCGGGGGACCGGATTGAGACTCCCATGATAAATTCATTTTCCAATTTCTTGGAAGGTTAATATCAAATGATGTCAAAAACACATGGCGCCTGTCAAATTTATAAGGAAAACCCTCTCCATTATCAATCCTGCTAAACCAACGATTGCTTTTCGAGTATGTATAATTAAATTCCATTTTGAACTTATCCCAGGAGAATCCATGATGAAATTCTAATCCCCAGGCCTCACCATTTCCACCAGATGCTACAAATTCATCAAATTTGAAACTGGGTGGCAATATGAAGAATCCTCTTCCAATTAGTTCATTCAAACCACTGAACTTACGGAAGTAACCGCTTATTTGACTTTGTGCAGTTTTTCCTAACCAATTGAAATTAATTCCACTGGAAAAATTATTACTTGTAGAAGGCTTAATATTCTGACCGGCTAAAACCCAAGTCTCATAAGGTAGGCCTGAACCAGTAGAATTTAATGATTGAATTGACTGAAACATTTTGTCGTAAGACAACGAAAATTCCAGGTTTTTACTTTCTTTATAAGAAAAGGATATTCTCGGTTCTAAACTGGTATAATTTATATTTTCAAAGTGACTTAAAAACAAAGATCCACGCAAGCCTCCTTCTATAGTGAGTTTTCCTATGTCAAGCGTATTGTGAAAGAAAGCAGCAAGATTAGAACCTCGGGAACTGGTGTTGCGTCGAAATAACGTATCAGTCACTGAATTCTCAATAATATATGATACCTGCGCTGTTGGGATATTTCTATAATTTGCCTGCTCAATACCATAGTTTACGGAATAAAATGGATTTATCTGTGTTGTGAAATAAATTTTCGCTCCAAAATCGACAATCTTATTTTGCTGAATAAAATTACTTGAAAAGGCTTTATCATCCCCACCTTCAACAGTCTGAAATTTGAGACTGAAATTATAATCAGACTTATAAATAATCCCATTCAGAAACGTTTTTTTACTTAATGGGTGTGCATAACGTGAGGAGAAGGAAAAGTTCCCCCACTTAAGCAGGTTTTTATCTTCATCGATAGATCCAGAAAATCCACGGTACCTTCCTAACATCCTATCATTAGAAAAATATAAGCTAAAATAGATTTTGTCCTTTTCATTGATATCGTAATTCAATTTTAAATTGCCATCAAACATACTATACGTTACAAGATCCGTAGCTTCACCTGAAGCATATAAACCGCGTTGTACAAGTGTAAGTGGCAAAATTGTAGCCGCCCTTAGTGAAAACAGATATGAGCCTCTTTTAGAAAATAGTGGCCCTTCCCTGACATAATCAGAACCAATCAATCCAAGGCCCAATTTTTGCCGGGTTGTATCTCTGCTTCCTTCTCTGAGCCTAACATCTATCACTGAAGATAGCCTGCCTCCATATTTAGCATTGAATCCTCCTTTATAGAGATCAGCACTCTTGATAACATTTGAATTAAAAATAGAAAGAAACCCAAATACGTGATTTGCATTGTATACAACTGCATCATCTAATAATAAAAGATTTTGATCCGGGCTTCCACCTCTTACATGAAGTGAAGCACTTCCTTCAAGTCCTCCCTGAACACCGGGAAAGCGAAGAAATGCTTTCATAGGATCTGCTTCTCCCATTAAAAACGGGAGTGATTTCAGTTTTGGAATATCAAGTGAATTTCGATTGGAATTCGGAGGCATGGCTGCGACTTGTACGACAACCTCTTTAAACGAAAATGGCTCAAGATAAATTTTTAGAAGATTGGTTCGCTCAACACCACGTATTAAGATTGATTTTGTGATATACCCTAAATTTTGAATGACTATCGATTCTATATCACCTGTAAGTGATAAAGAAAAAAAACCATACGAATTAGTGATCGTATAGCTTTTACTTATTGGCAAAGTAGATATAGTGGCTGATTCAATGGATTCACCTTCAGGATCATAAACAAACCCTGAAATAGTGGTTGTTTGCGAGTTGACTTGGGAGATAAGGAACAGGGCTAACAATTGTAAAAGAATGCCTTGGTAACGCATTAGTTGTTAATGATAATTAATTTTCAATTATTGTGCATTCACGCACAAATGTGCCAGAACATTTCTTGATCTCTCCTCTTACTGTACCAGAGTCGACTGAAAAGGTCACCTGTGGCGTGCCTCCGTAAGATACAATTTCATGATGAATTTCATCATTATTGAAAACCTCAAGATTAAAAACATCCGTAACAGTACAAGGGCATCCAGGGGAACCGTGTTCTGTATAAGTAACGTTTGAGTTCAATTCTACGCTTTCAGCTGTTTCCTCAACCCAAAAGCCAATTGAATTTTTCTTCTGAGCTTTTGCTTGGGAGTCGATGGCTGCAAATGCCAGCAGATTTGTAACTGTTAAAGCTGTCCGAACTCTTCTGTTATTCCCGCTTACACAAGCAGGATTTCCTTCCTGAGTACATACTGTGCGAACATTTGATTCAATTTCAATATGCTCATTTGGACTTGTGTGTACAAGAGGACTGTTCAGGTCTTTTGAAATTAAAATTTCCTTGTCTTTCAATGACACATACATGGTTTGATCATGCTGAATAAAAAATAAAGTGCCATTGATTCCAATGAACCCATCAAAATTAACTAAACGTCCAAAGTATGGTGATCGTACGGTCTTGAAGATTTCATATCCATCAATATCGTTACCCTTTATTTCAAAAAGAGTTTTGTTCTGATGCTGAATTTCGGAAAGATTGACTTCGTTTTGTAGCCATTCTTCAAGAATGTCATAGTAGTCAATTAACGATCTAAAATTTTCGTAACCATCAATAATTGCTGTAGGGTCAATTCCTGCATTGAGTTGAATATAGGCTTCCTTGAAATTCTGTTCAGAGTCAAAATAGATTATACCATCTTTTACTAATCCAAGTTTATCTGAAACTGGTAGATTTATATTCTCGTCCTTACAACCGACAGAGAATAAGACAATAAGTAAAGCGGCGAGGGAAAAATTTAGTGTTTTCATGTTTATTGAATTTAATAATGCTTTACCAAGGCATGGCATGAAGATAGACATCTCCGCTTGATAAAAAAATATGATTTTTAATTCGTCAAAAAACAGTGTAAACCACTAATTGTTTTACTTTAATTAAAAGCCAAGAAAGCCAATTATGTTTTTCATAAATTGTTTATTATATTTATTGTAACTATTCAGCTCAATTAAAGAGTATATCCGGAGATGTAAGTGCATTCATAGGCCTCTTGTCCTGCAGGATAGCTGAATTGAAGATGGAGCGAATAATTGCATAACTCTCAGCTCACTTCATAGATCTGAAACATTTACTTACGTTTTCCTTTACCTTCAAATTTCTGATACATTCACTTTGATTATTGGTGGCTGGCACTGCCGGATCATATAAGCAGGTGGTAATGGATTTGCGATATTTTATGAGCCGTTTTTGAAATGTTTGAATTTGCCGGGTTCGTTGATTAAGTTTTGCTCTCAACAAAAGATCCAAACGGATTTCAATTGCTTTTAATTTCTTGGGAGGGGGATTGGCTTCTTTTGACAAGTCCACAATTTCCTGAAACAAGGTTTTCAGGTTCATTGCCCATCTCGAATTATAATAGTCGATCAGCTTGTTACAATCTCTTATCAAATGAGCCATGCATAATTGAAACTTCCTGCACATGGTTTTCAATTGGCTCGCCCAACAATCGCTTACTAATGTAAAATTATGCCTCACCTCTCCCAATACGTCTTGTATTGTATTGTATCCTCGACTCTTACTGGGAACGATATATGAAAATCGATTTGTACACCAAATCCACATCCAATCTCTTTCCCCTCCGATTTTACAACCTGTTTCGTCTGAATCTACGCACGGGGATTGGAGGATAGCTTCTTTAATTTTACAATATTCACTTCGTAGTTCCGCTGCTTTTTGTTCTATGCAAGTCTTGATGAACCCTGTACTCACCTGACAATCATATATTTCAAAAAGCATCTCCCGTATCCGCTGCACCGGAATAAACTGGTATACATTCAAGTATACGATCAGATTCCTGATAGTATCACCATATTGTACCTGACAATAATCCAGTGTGCCGGGAAGTGTGCCTTTATTGATCGAATGACAGCAAGGACACACCTTTGCTATCTGCCGATGCTCTGTTACTTTTATTTTGACAGGAGGAATGTCCAGTATTTGTCCCCTTTGATCTATACATCCTTCAATTAAAGATAAATCAGTACCACATTGCATACAGGTGGCAGAACTGTGATCGTGCACAGCATCAATTTCCAGACGCATCTTTAAATATTTTCCCTCATGACCGGGTTGTCCACCTCTTTTTCGATTGCTCTTTTCACGG
>JBBSJN010000180.1:0-6190 GCA_038257235.1 Chitinophagales bacterium | reverse complement strand
TTTTGCAGTTGCAGATCTACGCTTTTACCATGAACACCAACAATAGCAACATGCCCTCCGGGCCGAACAATTTCCTGGCAAACATCAAATGTCATCGGAATACCAACTGCTTCAATAGAAACATCCACCCCATCTTTAGTTTCTGACATGATCTTTTTTACAACGTCTACTATTCCTGAATTGATTGTAACGTTGGCACCAAATTTCTTTGCTAATTTCAGGCGATTCTCATCAAGGTCTATCATATAAATTTTAGCAGGGGAATAAAATTGGGCAGTAAGTAAAGCTGACATACCAACGGGTCCGGCTCCAACTATAGCAATGGTATCTCCGGGTTTTACATGTCCATTAAGTACTCCAATTTCGTGGCCTGTTGGTAATATATCACTTAGCATGACCAAGGCCTCTTCGTCAGATCCGGCGGGTACGGGATGAAGGCTGTTGTCGGCATGTGGAATACGCACATATTCCGCTTGCGTACCATTAATTAGGTGACCTAAAATCCAGCCGCCATCTTCGCAATGAGCGTACATTTGTTTTTTACAGTATTCGCAAGTGCCGTCAGAAGTTATACATGAAATAATTACATGGTCGCCTTTTTTAAAGTTCCTGACTGATGCACCCACTTCTTCAATTATACCAACGCCTTCGTGACCTAAAGTAGTTCCCGGTTTACAGGAGGGGGTCTTACCATGTAAGATACCTAAATCGGTTCCACAGATAGTAGTCTTAATTATTTTAACTAATGCATCTGTTGATTTTTCAATTTCGGGTTTTGGTATTTCTTTCCATTCTATTTTACCGGTTCCCCCATATACTAGACCTTTCATTGTTTTCTGACTGCTAATCCCGCTTTTTGAGTGTTTAAATTTGTTGCCAGGATTTGCCATTTTGTTTTTAATTGAAGTTGCCATTTTTTTTAATTTTAATTTGTATTATACTTCTGATTGTTGAGGATTACTACTTTTTATAATTGTTGCACAGGAAGACCTAATGTTATCCAATCATGCATTCCTCCCCTGTAGTATAAAATTTTATCGGCCGGATAACCTGCTTCTAAAAGATTTTTTATAGCTGTTGATGATTGTGGGCATTGTGGCCCGTTACAAAAAAATATACTGGGGTGGTTTTCATCTAACTCATCCATTCTTCCCACTAACTCATCATAGGGAATATTTTTTGAGCCCGGGATACTTACTTCATCCATAGTATCTGGTTTTCGTGTATCAATAATGGGCATGTCCATTTTTTTGTGATGAAATATTTCCTGTTCCCCAATGGTAAGTATACTTTCTGCAGGCTGCATCGGCTGAATACTTCCCCAGGTGGTATCAACTTCTACTAAACCAGGTTCCTGACCTATTTTGCCAGGGATCATTTGCTTTTCAGCCCTTTTAGGGATTCTTATTTGCGATATGTCCAGTTTTTCTTTCAATTCGTTTATTGTATCCATGCCCGGCATACCCATAGATGCTACTTTTTCATCCACAATCAACAAGGGCGAATGTTCTAATTGATATTTTTCTATTAATTCGGGATGATCCTCAAAATATAATATTTTGTAGGGCAACCAGACGTTTTGAAATATTTTTTCAAGCAAAGGCCGGTGTTGACAGGCTTTAGTTGCCGCAATTAAAATCTCCATAAAAATGCTGTTTTTAGTGTTAAAAAATATTTTACTTTTCAGTTATCTCCTACCTATTCATCCGAACATTAAAAAACCGTACAATGGATTCCTGCCAAATGTCTTCTTGTTATTCATAATTTTTGTTTGCTACTTGATGACAGTCTCTTTTAAAGGATACATTTTATTGAAACGACTCCTCTACATGCCGTTTTTTGGATAATCATGAATTTCATTTTTTGCCTATTTCCTTTCTCAACAATTGTGCATTTATGGCTACTATTATCGTGCTTAAGCTCATAAACACAGCACCAATCGCAGGACCTAAAACAAAACCCGCATTATACAAAACACCTGCAGCCAGCGGTATTGCAATCACATTATATCCGGTTGCCCAAACTAAGTTTTGAATCATCTTTTTGTAAGTGGCTTTTCCGAATAAGATCAGATTGGCAATATCCTGTGGGTTGCTGTTCACCAAAATAATATCAGCGGTTTCTGCAGCCACATCTGTGCCGGAGCCTACTGCTATGCCCACATCTGATTGGGCAAGGGCAGGCGCATCATTTACACCATCGCCTGTCATGGCAACAAACTCACCTTTGCTTTGCAGGTCTTTTACAATCTCCACTTTCTGGTGTGGAAGCACTTCAGCAAAATATCCATCGAGGCCTAATTTATCACTGACTGCTTTTGCTACTTTTTCGTTATCACCGGTTGCCATCAATACTTTTATGCCATTCTTTTTAAACACTTTTATGGCTTCGGCACTTTCGGGCCTTATCTCGTCAGCCAAAGCAATATATCCGGCAAGCTTTTCATCAATAATAATAAACACTACCGTCTCTGCTTCGCTACTGTAGGCATCTTCAGGTATCTCTATATTTTTATCTTTCAGATAGCCGGGGCTTACTACTTTTATCTGTTTGCCTTCAACAATTGCTTCAACACCTTTGCCAGTAATCGAATTGAAGTTCTCAGGTTTTGGAATCGTTATCTTTTTATCTTTTGCCTTACGCACTATGCCAACAGCAATCGGGTGCTCTGAACTTTGTTCCAATGCCACAGAAAGCCGTAAGAGTTCATCTTCGGGAAATTGTTTGTCAAGCGATACGATGCGGGTAACACCAAAATCGCCTTTGGTAAGGGTGCCTGTCTTATCGAATAAAAGCGTTGTTATTTTTCGCGAATCTTCAAAGGCGGTACGGTTTCTTATCAAAAGCCCGTTTTGTGCGGATACTGCTGTTGAGATTGCTACAACTAATGGTATGGCCAGGCCCAATGCATGCGGACAGGCAATAACCATTACGGTTACCATGCGCTCCAATGCAAATACAAACGGGAAGCCCAATATTAACCATGTAGCTAATGTGCCAAAACCTATTGCCAATGCGATATAAGTAAGCCATTTAGCCGCCCTGTCGCTCAGGTTTTGCATTTTCGATTTTGACTTCTGCGCTTCTTCTACCAGCGTAATCACTTTATTTAGATAGCTGTCTTTCCCCGTATGTTCAACTATTACTTTAAGCGAACCATTGCCATTGATAGAGCCGCCTATTACTTTGTTTTCAATCTCTTTTTTTACAGGTTTGGATTCTCCGGTTAGCATAGCCTCATTCAAATAACTGCTTCCTTCCATTATGATACCGTCAGCCGGAACCTTTTCACCCGGCTTGATCATAATCACATCATTTAGTTCCAGCACTTCCAGTTTCACATCTTCTACCTGTCCATCCGCTTTTACACGGTGCGCTTCGGCAGGCATCATGCTCACCAGTAATTGTAACGCTTTAGAAGCGCCAAGCACAGATTTCATTTCAAGCCAATGCCCCAGTAACATGATTACTATCAGGGTAGCCAGCTCCCAAAAGAAATCCATACCAGGTAAACCGAATACGGTGGCAGCACTGTAGAAATAGGCTACGGAAATCGCCATGGCAATCAACGTCATCATCCCCGGCGACGCTTTTTTTATTTCGCCCCAAAAACCTTTCAAAAATGGCCAGCCACCCCAGAAATAAATAAATGATGACAGGGCTAAAAGGATGTACTGATTGCCGGGCAATAAGAAATTATAACCGACAAAATCCTGGATCATGGGCGAAAAAACTAGAATGGGAATGGTAATAATTAAACATACCCAAAAGCGTTTCTTGAAATCCTTAATCATCATTTTATGATGGTCATGGCCTGCCATACCCATGGGGATAGCACCATGATCACCATGATCCATTTTTCCATGGTCCATCTTTGCATGCTCCTCTTTAGTCATATCCATTTTAGAATGATCCATCTTGCTTTGGTCCATCTTAGCATGTTCTTCTTTGGTCATATCCATTTTTTGCGAGTCCTCTTTCCCTGAAGATTCATCCTTGGTGGATCCCTCTTCCGAAGAAGTTTCTTCTTTCTTTTCTTCTTTTGGAGTTTCTTCTTTTGAAGATTCTTCGTTCGGTTGCTCTTTCGGAGTTTCCTCTTTTGAAGGCTCTACTTCAGGCGTATCTGCGTTAAGATTTTCCGTTGTAGTTGTAACCTTCGGCTCATCGCCGTCTGTGTTGATATTGATGGTAATTTTTGCCATAGTTGTAAATGTTATGCTGTTTACACTTTATTCGTAACCCTTTTTTGAGACAAGACATTTCACTGTTGAAATATCTTAGCCTGAAGGTTTATTTTTTAGATCCCATTTTTGCATGCTCCTCTTCGGTCATGTCCATTTTTTTGGCGTCGTCTTTATCGGAAGATTTCACTTTAGTTGGGGTATTTTCAGTAGCTGCATCTTCCTTCATTTCTTCTTTTGGGGCTTCCTGTTTTAGACCCGCTTCTTCTGAAGGTTTAGCTTTCTCTGAACTCATTTTCACATGTTCCTCTTCCGTCATGTCTATTTTTTTTGAGTCATCTTTTTTTTCAGATTCTTTTTCAGAAGTAGTTTGTTCCTTCGTTTCTGCATTCGGAGTTTCCACTTCTGGTGATTCTGTTTTTGGAACAATGGCTTTAGCATTGTCTGTAGTAGTTGTAACCTTCGGCTCACTGTTCTCTGAACCGGTTTTAATGTTGATGGTAATGTCTGTCATGATTGTAAATTTTATTGGTTAAAAAAATTATTTAGGAAATTTCATTTTTAATTTTTCGAGTGTTTCCACGATTGTGATTGCCATTAAATAGTTCCGGTACCACTTCTGATCTGCAGGAACAATTACCCACGGATTGTGTTTTCCGCATCCATCAAGCACCTGCTGGTAAGCACTCACATAGTCATCCCATTTTTTTGCTTCTGCGGTATCATTTGCCGTGTATTTCCATTTTTTCTCAGGATCGGCTAACCGTTGTTCTATCTTGCTTTTTTGCTCTTTTTCTGATATGTGCAGGAAAAACTTAAGAATGACAGTTCCATTTTTTTGCAGGTGCTCCTCCACTTCGTTGATTAACTTATGCCGTTCTGCAACTTCTTTTTTATCAATTAAATGATGAACCACAGGAAATAAAATGTCTTCGTAGTATGAACGATTAAAAATTTGAAACATTCCTTTTTCAGGGAATTCAGGATATACACGCCACAAAAAATCGTGGCGTTTTTCTTCTTCTGTTGGCGTTTTAAAAGATTTCACCCGGCACCCCTGCGGATTGATACAGGAAAAAACATGTCGTATAGTACCGTCTTTGCCCGACGTATCCATTCCCTGAAGGATTATAAGCAATGCATGTTTTCCTTCAGCATAAAAAAGGTTTTGCAATGAAAAAATTCGCCTGTGCAGCGTCTTCAATTCTTTCTTCGCTTCTTTCTTTTTAATGCCATCAGGCGATCTGGTCGATATATCGCTTATACTTTTCATTTTAAAATATTTCAGAGTTGAATCTTTTTTTTCTATAGTTACTTGTTTATTTAAATATCAGGCTACATGTTGTAAATTGCTATACCACGGGTAAAAGGTATTATTACTGTGACAATCGTAACAGGCTACTTTCAAAATATGCACCACACTGTCAGTAACAGGATATAGTTTATCAATGGATGCTGATTCCTTAACATTCCTAATATTCTTCTTTGGTTTTGGAATAAATTGAAGTAACCCAAACAGCATTAATAATATTATAGCAACCTTTTTTAAATTAGACTTTGAAATAAATTTCATACTCCTGTTTTACGATAAATCAGTTTTTTAATATTTTAAAATCTCCAAGTCAATCCACCGCCGCCACCAAAACGGTTATCATAACTTCCTGTGATGGAAAAATTTCTTGATAGTATATAATCAATACCTGCATTCCATACCTGCTCAGCTTCATAATTTTTACCAGCCTTAAGCTTATTTACTGCGCCAAAATCAGAGCGGTATTCATACCTGCCAAAAATGGCTAGTCTACGGAAAATCAGATACTCAGCAGTAAATTTTGCCTGGGGACGGAGCTGATTGTCGATACTTAAATCTGCATTTATAAAATAGGGTAACAAATACCTGATACCAACCTGGGCAACTGTATTAAATTGATTTAAATTACCTGCGGTTTCATTCTCAACATTAACACCTGCATAAACCCTGAAATAATCGCTTAAATATCTTTCGTAAG
>JBBSJN010000179.1:0-6220 GCA_038257235.1 Chitinophagales bacterium | reverse complement strand
CTACGGCACCCCCAATTGGTATCAAAGTAAAAATACCTTTAGTCATGACTGCACAGGCTGCAAACAAGCAGGCTACAACTAGTTGAATACTTAGCTTTTTTGAAATGGAATTAGAAAAATGATAAATAGATGCTATAATGAGGCCAGTAAGAAAAGGCTCAGCCCTTACATCGTTATTAGAAACGATAATGTGTATGGAAGTTAGTAAAATGAAAGCAGCCCATAAAGCAATGGTTTTATTATAATATTTTTTTGCAAAGAGATAAGTATACCATGCAGCAAGCATTGTAAACAGAATGCCGGGCAATTTGTAAACCCAGGTGTGAAAATCAAAAATTTCAAAGAACAAAGCAGTAACCCAAAAAGGAAAATGTGGTTTGTCCAGCCAGTCCATATCATGAAAGTAGAGATTAACGTAGTCGTTATTTTCAGCCATTGTTCTGCTGATGGAAGCATATACACCAGCATCAGGATCCATTAATGGAATAAACAGTCCGCTGAAACTTACCAATACAGCAAGACCGATTAAAATTTGAAGTAGTTTATAGTTCGGTTGGTTTTGCACCGTTTATCTTATTATTTATTATGTTTTGCTTTTCGCTTCCATTCTGCTAATCCCCAAACTGCCATTATTAGTAAAATAAAATAATACACACTGGTAAAAACAAGTCCTTTTACAAAATACAGTGGAATTGAAGCAATGTTCGTTGCAATCCACCAATACCAACTCTCTACTTTTTTCCTCGTCATCAGCCACATACCGGTAAAGGCAGTTGCAGAAGCAAAAGCATCGGCCCAGGGAATAGCACCTTCAAAGAAATTATCTTTTAAATAAACCAATGCAAAATAAATAGAGCAATAAAAGAACAGGAAGAAAAGCACCTGGTAGAGCAACATCTTTTTATCAGAATGGGTGATATGTAAAACAACTTCATCTTGCTTGTCTTTCTTCATCCACATATACCAGCCGTATATACTCATAATGGTATAATAAAAATTTACACTGGCTTCACCTGGCAAATGAAACTTAAAACTTAAATAGATATAGATGATGGTATTTATCAAACCCACCGGATATACGAGAATATTTTCTTTTCTGCTATACCATACACTGGCTATACCGGCAAATACGGCAATGTATTCCAGCCAGGTGGTATTTTGCATGCCGGTAATAAACTGCTGATATATTTCTGGTAAAGACAAATATGAGTTTTGTCAAAAATAACTTATACGATCTATACTTTATTTATAGACTGATATAATGCTGTATAATGCCGATATAACAGCCGTTTAGGCCAATGCAATTGGTCTACCTGCCTGCCGGTAGGCAAGGTTACGGATGTATAATCGGATTATTCAACGGGTCGTTTGTATTTTTTCCAGCCCCGTAAATATTTAATTCCGTTTGAAGTTTGAAAACGGGTAGCTACTTGTTGCCATTTTCTTGTGCTGTCATATTTCCATACCAGAAAATGCAGATGCGGAACTAACGCATACCCGGTTTTTCCACTCAATGCAATCACTTGTCCTTTCTTTATGGTGTCTCCAACATTCACCAACACACCATTGTGTTGCAAATGCCAGTAACCGGCTCTTGATCCATCTGCATGTTCAATCACAATATTATTGCCATGAGACCGGAATTTCTTTTTTAAACCACCAAGAGTGCCATCTTCTTTTACTCTTATCACAATTCCTTCTCTGGCGGCCGTTATTTTCACGCCTTTTTTCATATTAAAATCCAGCGCAGCTCTTTCTTTGTGTGTAAACGGACTAAAATAACTTTGTATCACCCGGAAAGATTTTCCTTCTTCAAAAGGCAGTGCATACACATAGCTGGTATCATCTTTAATAATACCTTTTTGCAGCAGCTTCACTTCTTTACGTAAAGGATTTTTGCTGACGGCGCAGCCCGCCATCCAAAGCAATGAAATGAGTATTAATAATTTTAATTTCATCAATATTGCTAAAAATATAAATTTATTCATAGCCAGACCGAACTTTTTATATTAATTATTATACAAAAGGAAAATGAAGTAACTTTTCTTTCCTTATTTTACTACATGCATAAAAAAATATTATTGCTCGGCAGTGGAGAATTGGGTAAAGAATTAGTAATTGCCCTGAAAAGACTGGGACAAACAGTTATTGCGGTGGATAGCTATGCAGGAGCACCGGCTATGCAGGTAGCAGATGATTTTGAAGTAATTGATATGCTGAATGGAAATGAACTGGATGCTGTTGTTGCCAAACATAAGCCTGATTTAATAGTTCCGGAAATAGAAGCAATAAGAACAGAACGGTTTTATGAATATGAAAAACAAAATATACAGGTAGTGCCCAGTGCCAAAGCAGCCAACTTTACGATGAACCGGAAACTGATCCGGGATTTGGCAAGCAATGAAATCTGCGTTAAAACAGCTAAATATTATTATGCAACAACATTCGAAGAGTTTACTAAGGCGGTTGAACAAATAGGAATGCCCTGTGTGGTAAAGCCATTAATGTCTTCCAGCGGAAAAGGGCAGCGTATTCTAAAAAATGCGGAAGATCAGCAAATTGTTTTTGAGTATGCAATGACTAATTCAAGAGGTGATATAAAAGAAGTGATCATTGAAGAATTTATTGTCTTTCATACAGAAATTACATTGCTTACAATAACACAAAAAAATGGCGAAACATTATTCTGTCCGCCCATCGGTCATAGACAAGACAGAGGCGATTACCAGGAAAGCTGGCAGCCGGTCGCTATCAGTGAAAAAGATTATACCGAAGCATGTGCAATGGCAAAGAAAGTAACCTATGCGTTAACCGGCGCAGGATTGTGGGGAGTAGAATTTTTCTTAACTGATAAAGGTGTTTACTTTTCTGAATTAAGTCCACGGCCACATGATACAGGTATGGTAACGTTGGCAGGCACACAAAACCTTTCAGAGTTTGAATTGCATGCGAGAGCAATTCTTGGTTTACCTATTCCTGAAATAAAACTGGAAAAAGCTGGTGTAAGTGCAGTGGTGCTGGCAAACAAATCGGCAGAGCAATTCACTATTACCGGATTAGAAGAAGCATTAAAAGAAAAAAATACTGACATAAGAATATTTGGTAAGCCAACAACAAGACTTTACCGCAGAATGGCAGTTGCATTAGTATATGACGATATCCATGCGGATATGAAGGAGTTAAGAAAGAAAGCAAGAATAATAGCAGATAAAATCTTAATCAATTAATTTTCTCTTTGTGCCCTTTGTGGGAAATAAATTTTTTATATGGAAAAAGTAAATCTCGCCAACAAACTTTCACTCATCAACGACTACTGGAATCCCCGCATTGCCGGAGAACTAAACGGACAACAGGTAAAGCTGGTGAAATTCAAAGGCCCGTTCGACTGGCATCATCATGAAAATGAAGATGAATTGTTTTATGTGGTAAAAGGAAGTTTTGAAATGGAGTTCAGGGATAAAACGGTGACCATAGATGAAGGAGAGTTTTTAATTGTTCCCAGAATGACAGAACACCGCCCGAATGCAAAAGAAGAAGTGGAAATAATGTTGTTCGAACCTGCTTCAACCTTAAATACCGGCAATATTAAAAATGAAAAGACGGTAACAGAACTAAAACACATTTAGATATAGAAATCCTAATTAACCATAAAACCAATTAACTAACACCTTCACATATCTTCTTCAGATTATTTAAACCTTGCTCAAACTGATGGTTTAAATTTTTATTCAGCATTGGCCCCATCAATCTTGCCATTGGCCATGGAAGATCGCCGCTATTCTGCCAGGTCACTTTTGTTTCATCGCCATCACCCCATTGCTCAAAAGACCAGTTATCTTTTGCTTTAGCCTTCCAGGGTTTTAAAAATTCAAGATAAAAATGAATGTGTTTCCTGTCCATATTTAACAGGGTCAGGCTTCCCACACCAACTTTTTTTCCCTCCCATGCATATTTATGTCCGGGTGATCCTGCTGTGCCGGTAATAGTGCTTTTTGCAGTTGGGTCACTTTGTTGCCACGGATTCCATTGGCTGTAATAATTCAGATCGCTGATACGGTTCATTACCTCTGTAACCGGACACTTGATTACCATATTTTTTTCTATGCTATAAGATTTTGGCATCATTGCGGCTACAATCAATAGGGTAAGTATCAATCCAATAAAAATATAAACAAAGATCATTTTGATGATTTTAGCTAATCAAGTTACCGATTTGGAACCGGGTTAGCAAACCATTTATATAATTTCAGCTTTTCAATTTATCTTTCAAAAAAAATAGGGCATGCGGCATTCTTTCTTTTTACTGATAGCATTTTTTTTCTTTTATACCGCTCAGTCACAGTCTGCACAAAAAAGGCAAGAGTTGAATATTAGTATTGGTGTGTTGCAAAAAGGAAAGCTGAATGCAATAACTGATGTTGCCGGAGTAAAAGTCGGACACACTACTATTATAAAAGCAGATTCTATAAGAACTGGTGTAACGGCTATACTTCCGCATGACGGAAATTTATTTCAGCAAAAAGTACCGGCAGCCATTTATATCGGTAATGGATTCGGCAAACTGGCTGGCTATTCGCAGGTTAAGGAATTGGGGAATATTGAAACGCCAATTGTATTGACCAACACATTAAGTGTGGCAACAGCTATCAATGCAGTAGTTGATAATACCATTTTGCAAAAAGAAAACAAAACGGCACAATCTGTAAATGCTGTTGTTGGCGAAACCAATGACGGATATTTAAATGATATAAGAGGACAACATGTAACAGTTGCTGATGTACAAAAAGCAATTACAAATGCAAAAGCAGGTACTTTAGAAGAAGGAAACGTTGGTGCAGGAACAGGCACTGTTTGTTTTGGTTTTAAAGGTGGCATTGGAACCTCATCAAGAGTGCTTCCCAAAAAACTGGGTGGATATACTATTGGTGTGTTAGTGCAAACAAATTTTGGTGGTGTGTTGAATATTGATGGAATACCTGTTGGCGAAGAGCTAAAAAAATATTATTTAAGCGATCAATTAAATGAAACGCCGGACGGTAGTTGTATGATTGTTGTTGCTACGGATGCGCCACTCGATGCGAGAAATCTTGAACGCCTTGCCAAAAGAGCATTTATGGGTCTTGCCAAAACAGGCGGCATCGCCAGTAATGGCAGTGGGGATTATATAATTGCTTTTTCAACTGATAGTTCATTGCGGATTCCGCATAATGCACCAGATAAGCTTTCACACCATGTTTTGAGCAACGATGCGATGTCGCCATTATTTATGGCAACCATAGAAGCTACAGAAGAAGCTATTATTAATTCTTTACTGGCAGCCGAAACAATGAAAGGGAAAAATGGAAGAGTGGTGGAAGCTTTGCCTTTCGATAAACTAAAAGAAATTTTTAGAAAATATAATCGAATCAAATAATGCTATGGCAGTTTTTTTGAACGATCAGTTTTTGGAGAACAAAGACGCATCACTGAATATAATGGATCTTTCTATTCAGAGAGGTTATGCAGCGTTTGATTATTTAAGAACTGTAAATGGGGAACCTCTTTTTCTGGCAGACCATCTTGACAGATTTTATGCTTCGGCTGAAGCAATGCGATTACCTCTATCAAAAACAAAAGAAGAGTTAACAGGAGTTATTAATGAACTGATTAAAATGTCATCCATATCCCAAGCCGGTATTCGTTTAATTCTAACTGGCGGTTATTCACCGGATGCTTACAATCCTGCTGAACCGAATCTGTTAATTACCTGTAATCCCCAAACGCTGCCTTCGGCGGAAGATGTTAAAAAAGGAGTTTCAATTATTACGTTTGAATACCAGAGAGATTTGCCACAGGTAAAAAATATCAATTACATGATGGCCGTTTGGTTGCAACCAATGCTGAGAGAGAAAAAGGCAGATGATGTTTTATATTATCAGAATAATATGCTGACCGAATTTCCCAGAGCCAATTTGTTTATAGTAACCAAAGAAAATGTATTGGTTACTCCTGCTGAAAATATTTTATTGGGTGTTACCCGTAAAAAACTAATAAAGCTGGCGGAAAGAAATATTTCGAAAGAAGAACTCTATAATTCCTCAGAAGCTTTCATGAGCAGTACTACTAAAAGGATTTTACCAATAATTAAAGCTGATGGAAAAGAAATTGGTGATGGTCATCCAGGAAAAATTACAAAAGAATTTTATAAAAAATTTCTTTCGTTGGAGAAATAGCCTTGCTT
>JBBSJN010000178.1:0-6222 GCA_038257235.1 Chitinophagales bacterium | reverse complement strand
ATGATGAAGGATAGAAAATATGTAGAAGATGCTTATACCCGCATCCAATCACAAAAAATATTTGAATGGGCTGCCACACAGGTAAAGCCAAAAGATAAAAATATCGGTGCAGAAGAATTTACCAAAATGGTAGAGGAGCATCAGCACAGTCATCACTAAATAGTTGATTAGTTAATTTGTTGATTGGTTAATTGGGAATAACACCCCGATTAACCAATTTTTCTTTTAAAACCGTCAACCTGTCAGCCGTCAGGCAGGCTTGTCACCAATTTTGTGGTTACGGCATTTGGACGGATATTTGATACTTTCTGGAGCATTACTGATTAACTAATAAACTAATCACCCAATTAACTAATATGACCTTTAATTCAGAATTTGAAAAATATGCGGTTAAGCACCGTGGCATTTCCAGTAACACATTACACAGTTATGCATCGCACATGGTAACAGGTATGACGCCGAATATTATTGAGGAACGTTCCCTGAATGTTGCCGTAATGGATGTGTACAGCCGTTTGATGATGGACCGTATTATTTTTTTGGGCTACCCGATCAATGATGAGATTGCCAACATCGTAACAGCACAGTTATTATTTCTTGATTCAGCGGACAGAACAAGAGATATCAATATGTACATCAACAGTCCGGGTGGAAGTGTTTACTCAGGTCTCGGAGTTTATGACACCATGCAATATGTAAGTCCTGATATCGCTACTATCTGTATCGGCGTGGCAGCATCTATGGCATGTGTATTATTAGGCGCAGGCACCAAAGGAAAAAGAGCAGCGTTGAAACATTCCCGCATTATGATGCATCAACCAAGCGGAGCTATTGGTGGACAGGCAAGCGATATTGAAATTACTGTAAAGGAGATCCGCAAATTGAAAAAAGAGCTGTATGATGTAGTAAATGTTCATACAGGCAAATCAGTAGAGCAGATAGAAAAAGATTTTGACAGGGATAACTGGATGACAGCGGCAGAAGCAAAAGAATATGGATTGGTAGATGAAGTGTTGCTGACGAATCCGAGAAAACAGAAAACCCCAAACCCCCGTCCGACCTGATCATCCGGGCGGGCCTAAAGGGGCTTTAGAGTTCCGTAATTCAAATTCTCTTATTAATACAAATAGTTAAAATAGAGAATAGCAAATACAAAAAGATGCAATGAAAACGGGACGATGAAGAGTGATTAATTTGTTTTCATCCACCGGATAAAATCAAATTAACAAATCAAAGATTGCAACGAAGATGCTATGAAAAACAAAAGCTGGGTACAAAAAAAATAAAAAAATAAATATGAATCGCAAACAGTTTTTATACAACGATTGGAGAGCAGATGATGATGAGGAAAATGAAAAAGAAGAACAACCAAAAAGTGATATTGGTATGTTCAGCAAAAAATTAGAAAAATATTTTTTTGAAAAGAGAGCCGTGTACTTATGGGGTGTGGTGGATGATAAAAGTGCAAAGGACATTGTAAGTAAATTATTACTGCTGGATGCTGATAAACCGGGTGAAGAAATAAAATTCTATATCAACAGTCCTGGTGGTGTTGTAACAAGCGGCATGGTGATGTACGATACCATGCAAATGATCAAAAGTCCGGTAAGTACTATTTGTATGGGGTTGGCAGCATCCATGGGCAGCATATTATTAAGCGGTGGCGAAAAAGGAAAACGTTTTATTTTCCCACATGGAGAAGTAATGATTCACCAACCTTCGTTGGGTGGTTATATAAAAGGTGTAAGCACCGATCTGGAGATCCAAGCAGAGCAAACCAAGAGGGTAAAAGATATAGGGGCCACCATTCTTGCAAAGAATTGTGGCAAAACAAAAGAGCAGATCATGAAGGACTTTGACCGTGATTATTGGATGGATGCCAAAAAAGCAATCGAATATGGCATAGCAGACAAGATGGTTGAAGAGCTTTAATAGACTGTTCTTTAGCACTTTAGTATTAAAATAGTAAAATAAAACCGCCCTTATCCGGGTGGTTTTATAATTTTGTGAGTTACCAATTTATATTTAATCCGTTTTATAGAAAGAAATTATGGCAAAAAATCCTTTACACTGTTCGTTTTGTGGCCGCAACCGGGATGAGGTTAAGATCCTTATCGCTGGCCAGGAAGGACATATTTGTGAAAACTGTGTTGAGCATGCCCGGGAAATCATTGATCAGGAATTGACTGTAAAAGACGAAAAGGGCAATAGCACTTTTAAACTTACGGTTAGAAAACCGATGGAAATAACAAAGTTTCTTGATGAATATGCTATTGGTCAGACGGATGCTAAAAAAGTATTGGCCGTTGCTGTTTACAATCATTACAAAAGATTACAACAGAAACCTTCGGACAACACAAACGGCAATGATATTGAAATCGAAAAAAGCAATATCGTTATGGTGGGTGAAACCGGAACCGGTAAAACCCTGTTGGCAAAAAGCATTGCCCGTATGCTGAATGTTCCTTTTGCCATTGTAGATGCTACTGTGTTTACAGAAGCTGGTTATGTAGGAGAAGATGTTGAGAGTATTTTGACAAGATTATTACAGGTTTGTAATTACGATGTGGCTGCCGCCGAAAGAGGCATTGTTTACATTGATGAAATTGATAAGATTGCCCGCAAAGGCGATAATCCTTCCATTACCCGTGATGTAAGCGGCGAAGGTGTGCAGCAGGGTATGTTGAAATTGCTGGAAGGAACGGATGTATTGGTTCCACCACAAGGTGGCAGAAAGCATCCGGAGCAAAAGCTGATAAAGATCAACACACAGAATATCTTATTCATCTGCGGTGGTGCCTTTGATGGTATTGATAAGATTATTGCCCGCAGGGTGCAAACCAATACGATTGGTTTTAATGTAGATAAGGAGTTGCAAGAAAGCATGAAGAAGAACTTGCTTCGCTATGTAAATGCAACTGACCTTAAAGGCTTTGGATTGATACCTGAACTATTGGGCCGTTTACCAGTTGTTACACATCTTGAGCCGCTGGATGCTGAAACATTGAGAGCCATTCTTACCGAACCAAAAAATGCTTTGGTAAAACAGTACAAGAAATTATTTGAACTGGAAGATATCGTTCTCACTATAGAAGAAGAAGTATTGGACTTTATGGTAACCAAAGCAATGGAATATAAACTCGGTGCCAGAGGCTTGAGGAGTATTTGCGAAGGCATATTGACAGATGCCATGTATGAGTTGCCATCATCCAATGTAAAAGAGTTTAACCTCGATCTTGAATATGCTCAACGCCATTTTGATAAGAGTAAACTCAGCTTATTAAAAGTGGCCTCTTAAAATTTACATTCATAAATAAATTATTAAATGCCGGAGCAATTATGCGCTGGCATTTTTAGTTTTACTAACTTCAAATTCTAAAAAATACAACCATGCAGGAACTAATAGATAAATTAAAAGCAGAAGCGGGACTTACTGATGAACAGGCAAAACAGGCAATTGCTACTATAAAGAATTACGTAGTTGAAAAATTCCCAGTGCTGGAAGGTGCTGTCAGTAATGTGTTTGGTGCTGAGTAATTAACGGATACTCCGGCACTTTTTACCTTTTGGATGATTGGCTGCTTCGTAAGGTGTCATTGCCCTGCTGCAAGCCTGAAATAAAAAACTGGCGATAATCAGAAAAAATAAAATCTTGGTTTTCATAATTGTTGTTTGAAAGGCTAAACTAATAGCAGCAACTTTAAAAACAAATAAGGAAACACTTAGAAAATTTCTATTTTTTAACAGTGAAATCAATCAGTAAAATTTCAGAAAAACTACTTTATACGATAAACAAGCTCTGATTTCACTTTATAACTTCTTTAATCTTTTCCAATTCTATTTTAGAAAATTTGACATTATTTAAACATTCTAGATTATCATTCAACTGCTCTACAGAACTGGCTCCAATAAGAACAGAAGTAACCCGTTTGTCTTTCAGCAGCCAGGCCAATGCCATTTGTGCTAATGACTGATTTCTCTTTATCGCTATCTCATTTAATCTTTTTATTTGATTTAATCTTTCATCAGTAAGTGCAGATATTTTTAAAAATCCATGTGCTTTAGCAGCTCTTGACCCTTCCGGAATTCCCTTCAGGTATTTATTGGTCAACATACCCTGTGCTAAGGGTGAAAATGGAATACAACCTACTCCCGAATCATCCAATACATCCAGTAAGTCTTTTTCTACCCACCTTTCAAACATAGAATATTTGGGCTGATGAATTAAACAAGGTGTACCTAACTCTTTTAATAGCTTAATGGCTTTTTTTGTCTGCTTTGCACTATAGTTGGAGATACCCACATATAATGCTTTACCGCTTCTGACAGCCGTATCCAATGCCATCATCGTCTCTTCTATTGGTGTATCAGGATCCGGACGATGCGAATAAAATATATCAACATATTCTAATTGCATTCTTTTCAAACTCTGATCAAGACTTGATAACAGATATTTCCTGGAGCCCCATTCTCCGTAAGGACCCGGCCACATATGATAACCAGCTTTTGTAGAAATTATTAATTCATCTCTCAAGTTGCCAGTAAAATCCTCTTTCAGGATCTTTCCAAAATTTTCTTCTGCAGTGCCGGGAGCAGGACCATAATTATTTGCCAGATCAAAATGAGTAATCCCCTTATCAAAAGCATGACGTATTATTTTTCGACCATTTTCAAAATCATCCACCGAACCGAAATTGTGCCAAAGCCCTAATGAAATCGCAGGTAATTTCAAACCGCTATTGCCGCAGCGGTTATATTGCATTGAATCATATCGGGATGAAGAAGGTGTATACATACCAATTATTTTTTTAAAATTATGTATTAAAAAAGAACATCCCGAAACCGATGTCTCACTTATTGCCTAAGGCGAGGCCATCTCACACATTTGTCCCGATTATTTCAGCGTCGCCTGGGAAGTAGAAGTAAGAATCAGTTATGAAGAAGGGCTTCCGACTTTATAAACTTTTTTCTAAAAAGAACATCCCGACTCTCGGCCGGGATGTAGAATTAATGGGTACACTTTTTATCTGGTTTTTCAGTCCAAACATGTTTGAAGTCTAACTGCATCCACCTTGTGTGCCGCAGTTAAGACATTTGTAACAAGTGCCACTTCTTATTGTAATGTGCCCACAATTGGTACAAGCCGGCGCATCTCCCTGCATCCCTTTATTCATCGCATTCATAGCATTCATAGTATCTAAGCTACTGTCCATTTTCGCAGTTTGTGTAGTCCGCTGGCCCTGAGCTGGTCGAAGGGTTACAGGCTGCGATGTTGCTGCACCAGATGACGGTGTTACCCGTACACTTGATAATTCATGTGGTACATATTCCAACGGATTAGAAGGCACTTCATCCCAATCATCAGCACCAGTATTCAAAATTTCCGGTTTGTCCAGCACATGAACAAGATCTGTGCGGCCTAAATACTCATATCCTAATACACGGAAGATAAAGTCAACGATTGAAGTTGTTGATTTAATGTTCGGATGTTCTACAAAACCTGAAGGATCAAATCTTGTAAAAGCAAATTTGTCCACAAACTCTTCTAATGGAACACCATACTGCATACCAATTGAAATGGAAATAGCAAAACAGTTCATCATGCTACGCATTGTTGCTCCTTCTTTCGCCATATCTACAAAGATTTCACCCAATGTTCCATCACTGTATTCACCAGTGCGAAGAAAAATTGCTTGTCCGTTGATCTTTGCTTTTTGTGTAAAGCCACGACGTTTGGCCGGCAATGCTCTTCTTTCTACAATGCTGGCTAATTTTCTTTTCAGTTTTGTATCTGGTGATGCTTGTACTCTTTTAGTTACTTCGTCCAGCAATTCTTCAACAGTCAGTTTGCCCATATCTACAATGTTGGATTCTCCTTTTGTCGAAAGTTGATCCTCAACTTCTACTGTAGACTGTGTTTCTTCTTTTTTCTTCTTATCACTTTTGTTGCTTAATGGCTGCGATAATTTAGAACCATCACGATACAATGCATTTGCTTTTAAGCCAAGCTGCCAGCTCAGGTAATAAGCATCTGCAATTTCTTCCACTTTCGCTTCGTAAGGCAGGTTGATAGTTTTGGAGATAGCACCACTGATAAATGGTTGTGTAGCTCCCATCATACGGATATGGCCATGTGCATGAATATAACGTTGGCCTTTTTGTCCGCATCTATTGGCACAGTCAAAAACGGGCAGATGTTCTTCTTTTAATCCTGGTGCTCCT
>JBBSJN010000177.1:0-6251 GCA_038257235.1 Chitinophagales bacterium | reverse complement strand
CCAATAGCCAAATCCTTTTGCTCCGTTCTTATCCGCAACAACTGCCCATTCACCAGCACATCAGCAGCATAATAACTGCCGAAAAAATAAACAGCCTGTACAATGCCTTTTGCAGCATTATTATTTTCAGAAGTAATGCAGAATTGCTCTGGCCGCATAATTAATTGTTCTTTGCCAGCAGCGTTTGGATAAAACTGTTTTGCATTCTCCACATTTAATAAATTGTATTCACCAAACAGGCCAGCACAATATTCATTAATGGGTTCGTTGTATATTTTTTGAGGCGAGCCTTGTTGTACTATCATTCCTTCTTTCATTACCAATATCGTATTGGCCCAGGAGAGTGTATCTGCCGCATCATGCGATACCAATATGCAACTGGTATTTAGTTGAGTGCCAATATCCAGCAACACGGATTTAATAATGTTCTTATGAATAGCATCCAAATTAGAGAAAGGTTCATCCAGCAACAACAATTTAGGAGAAGTAGTCAGTAACCGTGCCAGTACAATCCGTTGTCTTTCCCCGCCGGATAGCTGGTCGGTTTTTCTTTTTAATAAATGTTCAATTCTGCAGATGCGGTAAATGTTGTTGGCTGCTTCTTCTGTCAGCAGGTTTTTACTTTCAAGCTCTTCTTCTACCCTGTAGTTATTTCTTAATTCAAAATACTGGCTGAGGTAAGCTATGTGCGGATGGCCGGGAATTAATCTTTCAAAAGGGCCCAGGACTCGTTCGCCTTCAAAATAAATGTTGCCTTCATCGGGTTGGGCAAGGCCGCCAATCATTTTCAGCAGTGTTGTTTTGCCGGAACCGGTTTCGCCTGCAATGGCAATTTTCTCCAATGGTTGCTGGGAGAAATTGATATCCTTTATTGTAAAATTTTCATTTTGCTTTTTGCCTGCACCATTCAGTTGTAATAAAGCCATGCCCGAAAATAAATCTTGCGGGTTAATTTACAAGTATTAATAAATGGGTCGTACCTACGGTACTTTGGTTGCTACTTGGTTTTTTGCAAAGGGTTGAAACCCTTTGTTACAAAATATTCCGCGCCTACGGCACTTATTTCCGAAAGTTAGAATGTTATCCCGATTGTAAAACTCAGGTTAGAATTGAGAGGCGTAGCCTCGGTACATCTATCAACTACTGATTGTTATCTGTTAAATGGATCGTACCTACGGTACTTTGTTTACTAGTTTGTCTTTTTCAAAGGGTTGAAACCTTTTGTTACAAAATAACCGTGTCTGCGGCACTTATTTCCGAAAGTTCAATGTTATTCCGATTGTGGAACTCAGGTTATAAGTGAGAGGCATAGCCTCGGAACATCTATTAACAACGGATTTTAATCCGTTGGAGAAGAAACTATAGAAAAACAAGAGATGCGTAGCATCGGTACATATAAAAATCCACAATAATAGTACACATCGCATATGCTCAATAGCGAACAGAACGATGCAGTGTGCGACGCAACGGAAGCAGATAGTAGTACTACTGCTGGCTACATAAATTTTTAATGTTGCACCTGTGCCACATCTTCCGGTTTATGTTTATGCCGGAAGAAGATGGCAAATAGAATGGCGACCACCAATGCATAAGCGGCAAAGGCAAGCCATGTGTCTTGCCATATCCTGTCGCCACTGGCGGTGGTAAAGTATTTATCAATTACAAAACCACTTATTATGCTGCCGAGGAATGCACCAACGCCGTTGGTCATCATCATAAACAATCCCTGCGCACTGGAACGGATGGATTGATCTGTAGTGGTTTCCACAAACAGTGAACCTGAGATATTGAAGAAGTCGAATGCAAGACCATACACAATACAAGAGAGAATGATCATCCACAAACCGTCGCCAGGATTACCATAAGCAAACAATCCAAACCGCAGCACCCATGCTATCATGGAAAACAACATTACTTTTTTTATACCAAATCTTTTGAGGAAGAATGGAATGGCAAGAATGAAAACTGTTTCAGAAACCTGCGATATGGATAAGATGATAGTTGAATACTTTACTACAAATGATTCAGGTCCGTACGCAGGTACTTTTCTGAAATCGTCGAGGAATGTGTCGCCATACATATTGGTAAGCTGCAATGCCGCACCCAGAAACATGGAGAAAATAAAGAAGGCTGCCATTTTGTAATTGGCAAATAGTTTAAATGCCTTTAGTCCCATTTGCTCAAGGAACGAAGCACCTTTTGTAATGGATTTTACGGGAGGACATTTGGGCAACGTAAAAGAAAAAATGCCTAACACCACTGCCGCCACTGCACCAATGATAAACTGATTTGCATTTGCTTTGCTACCGGATAAATTAGTAACCCACATAGCAGCGATAAACCCAATAGTTCCCCAAACCCGTATGGGTGGAAACACTTTGATGACATCGTAATTATTATTTTTTAAAATGGTGTATGAAATTGAATTAGATAATGAAATGGTTGGCATGTAGCAGATCATTGCTGCGAAGATGACATAGTACAAAGTGTCGGCATCCTTTACCTGTGGCACATAAAACAAAGCTGCTGCATAAAGAATATGCAAAACACCATAAAGCTTTTCGGCATTGATCCATTTATCGGCTATGATACCCGTAAGGGCTGGCATAAACAAAGACGAAATGGCCAATGTAGAAAAAATAGCTCCAAACTGAACGCCGGTTCCCATATTGTTGGAAAAGAAATAAGTGGCGATAGTAATGAGCCATGCACCCCATACAAAGAATTGTAAAAAACTGATAATGGTAAGCCGTAGTTTGATGTTCATGAGCCTTTTTTAATAGTAGGAAAAATATTGGAAGGGAAGATAAGGATTTTAGTGATTTGAACCACTTTAGGAAGTAGCACAAAGAACATGAAGCAGGCACTAAGTACACAACGTTGTGCTCTTTGTGTTCCATAGTGACCTTTGTGCTCCAAATAACAAGACAGATTGGTTAACTTTACCCCCGATTAATTGTTACATTATTATGGTTAGCACAGATATATCTCAAGAGCTGAAATTGATAACTGAAAAAGTAAAAGCAGGAAAACGAATTACCGACGAAGAAGGATTATTTCTTTTTGAAAAAGCCAGCCTTGGATTTGTGGGCAGTCTTGCCAATGAAGTGCGGATCCGCAAGAATGGCGACAAGGTTTACTTCAACCGCAACTTCCATATAGAGCCGACCAATGTATGTGTGTTCAGTTGTAATTTCTGTTCATATAGTAAGCTGTATGCAAAAAGAGACGAAGGCTGGGAAATGAGCATTGAGCAGATGCTGCACATTGTAAAAAAATATGATGGGCAACCCATCACCGAAGTACATATCGTTGGTGGTGTGCATCCAAAAATGGACTTACAATTCTTTGCTGATCTGCTGAAAGCCATTAAAACACATCGTCCCGCATTACATATCAAAGCATTTACGGCAGTGGAATATGATTATATGTTCCGCAAAGCAAAAGTGAGTGTGGAAGAAGGATTGAAATTTTTGATTGCTGCGGGACTGGACAGCATTCCCGGTGGCGGTGCCGAAATTTTTGATGAGGGACTAAGAGAAAAGATATGTGCGGATAAAGTAGATGCCAATGGCTGGTTGCTGATACATGAAACAGCACACAAACTCGGTTTACATTCCAATGCCACGATGTTGTTTGGTCATGTAGAAACATATGCACACCGGATTGACCATATGAGAAGGTTGAGAGAATTACAGGATCAAACCAAAGGCTTCAATACATTTATTCCCCTCAAATTCCGCAACAAGGATAATGACATGAGCAATGTGCCTGAAAGTAGTGTGGTGGAAGACATGAAGACCTATGCCATAGCAAGAATTTACTTAGACAACTTTCCGCACATCAAAGCTTATTGGCCGATGCTGGGCAGGCAGAATGCACAACTTTCTCTTTCCTTTGGTGTGGATGATATTGACGGTACAATTGATGATACCACAAAGATTTACAGTATGGCCGGGTCAGAAGAACAAACTCCTTCCATGACAACGGAAGAATTAGTAACGTTAATCAAGCAGGCAAAAAGAGAACCGGTGGAGAGAGATACGTTGTATAATGAGATCAGGAATTATTCCAAAGAATTAAGTGCTGAACTGAATTAATTAGATATTATGGCCGAAGACTTAGCAATCATTACTGGCAACAAAGCAGAGCAATACCAATCACTTATTCCGCAGATAAAAGGATTGCTGGAAGGTGAAACTGATCTGGTAGCTAACATGGCGAATGTAGTGGCAGCATTGAAAGAACAATTCGGCTGGTTATGGGTTGGGTTTTATGTAGTGAAAAATGAAGATTTAGTACTTGCTCCTTTCCAGGGACCTGTTGCCTGTACTAGAATTAAAAAAGGTAGAGGTGTTTGCGGCACCAGTTGGGCGGAAGCAAAAACATTGATCGTTCCGGATGTAGAAAAATTTGCGGGCCACATAGCTTGCAGCAGTTTATCAAAATCTGAGATTGTTGTTCCTGTAATCCGCAACAATGAGGTTGTAGCAGTGCTGGATGTTGATGCCAATGAATATGACCAGTTTGATACAACCGATCAACAATACCTGGAAGAAATAGTTAACCTCATCAATTTCTGATGCAAACTGTTTTGATAATCGTTTCCGGAAAAGTACAAGGCGTTTGGTATCGCCAATCAACAAAAGAAAAAGCTTTGGAACACAGCATCACTGGAGAAGTTAGCAATCAGCCGGACGGAACAGTTAAAATAATTGCAACCGGATCGAAAGAACAGCTTTCTCTTTTTACAGACTGGTGCAAACAAGGTCCGCCAAAAGCCAACGTTACAAACCTCAATGTCAAAGAACTTCCATTGCAGTCATTCAAGTCGTTTACGATTAAACGATATTGAACTTCCTCTCTCCTTTTAGTGAGTCAGGTGCAGGAAGCTGATATACAATACTGCGGCATGGCAGATGAACAACAGCAGCTTGCTCAGGAATACTGATTTTTTAAAGTGCCTTTTTATTTTTTTCAGCCTGTTTTGGTGAAAGTGATGAATATGTGCCAGTTCATCCCAAGTTGGCACTTGTGAATGAGATTTTTCTACCGGCATATGCGATTTGGCACTAATCGGCGACTGAGTAGCTTTTACCGGAGCTTCATGATCCACAGCTTTTGAAGTCTGCTCAATGTTGTTTGCTTTTTCAGCATTTTCTGAACGGGCAAAACTGTTAGTTGTACCTGCGAAAGCGAAGGCAAGTATCAGGGCGGTTTGGATGAAATATTGTCTCATATAATTTGTTTTAATACCCAAATTTTCATCCATGAGAAGCCCGAAAACAAGGTGGGAAATGCGGAAAATGAGAGAAGAGTATTTCAACTGGTAAAAGGCATTATCAGTTACGTGGATATGCCTGATCACATAGCATACGTACTAATACCGCATATGGGGAGTAACTACGTTGAAATTGGGATTAAAGAATCAACTAAACAGGGTAGCTGCGTACAAGCACTGATTAAAACGAATTTCTACGCATACTTAAACAGAATCTTTGATATATTAAAACAGTAGCATAAATTAGGGCAAGATTTCCCTCCCTGTAAAGACTCACTGCCTTTAATTACCACATAAACTAACAATTATGAACAAGCAACTATTCTTTAAACCTGCAACCGTATTATTGTCACTTTCACTATTAATTGGCAGTTTATTTCTAATTCCTTCCTGTAATTCAAATGATGAAAAGGCAGACTTAACAATGGACTGTCGTAAAATCACAAAAAACGAGATTCAGAGAAACTGGGTAGATAAAGGCTGGACAAAAGATACCAGCTCAAATAAAATTGTACAGATTTGGCTTTCCGTAAATAAAATAAGTACTAAAATCCAGATAGATGCCATTCCGATGAAAAGCTGGGATACTTTTATACCCGGAGGAAAATTTAAAGTAGGGAGAGACCAGACTTGCAATGCAACATTGGGTGATGATGTTGAATATGTTGATAACTGGATAGATTTTTCAAAGTTGAATATTATTAAAGATCCAGCAACAGGGGAATTAATTGAATTTGACTACATACAATTTAAACCCAAACCAGGCAAGAATAATAATGTTATATATGATGTGGAAGTAATTGGAGCAAATCTGGATGGCTCACCAAAAACAATAGCTGAGTTTGAGAGTTATCCTTGTCCGCCTCATTGCCCGGAACCACCAGCAGTTACAAACGACCAACCAGAATAAACTTATATGCCAAATATATTGGATACTATTATAAGTTCTTCAGAGGTATTAGCATTACTG
>JBBSJN010000176.1:0-6304 GCA_038257235.1 Chitinophagales bacterium | reverse complement strand
TAACGAACCCGGCTTGATGGAATAACAGCTTGTGAAACTTTTGCCGTTTCAGCAAAATGATATTCTCCAAATTTTGCACCTGTTTTTGCTTCAATCTTTTTTAGCAGCAGTTCAAATAAATGATTCACTCCATCGTCATTAAACTTGCTGGCCATTGTTCCTATTACAGGTATATCTTCATCTTTAGCCGTAAATAACTGGTGATTTCTTTTATACTGCTTTTTTACATCTGCCAATGCATCTAATGCCCCTGCTTTATCAAACTTGTTGATGCAAATAAGATCGGCGTAATCAAGCATATTGATTTTTTCCAACTGAGAAGCCGCTCCATATTCCGGTGTCATCACATACATGCTTACATCACAATAATCTAAAATAGAAGCATCACTCTGGCCTACCCCTGCTGACTCCAGAATTATCAAATCAAAATTAGCTGCCTTACAAATATCAATTGCTTCCTGCATAGCACCACTCAATGCAGTATTATCCTCTCTTGTTGCCAGGCTACGCATATAAGCTCTCGGATGGGAAATCGCATTCATTCTTATTCTATCGCCGAGCAAAGCACCACCAGTTTTTTTCTTTGATGGATCAACAGAAATAACAGCGATTGTTTTGTCAGTGAAGTTTGTTAAAAATCTGCGTACTATCTCATCAGTTACTGATGATTTTCCAGCACCGCCGGTGCCTGTAATACCTAATACAGCCCCCCTGCCCCCCGATGTGGGGTTCTTGGTTTCCGATAACTTTATAAATTCTTTCAGTTGGCTGGAATAATCAATTCCATTCTCTGCCAAGGAAATTAATCTTCCAATTTTTCGAATATCTTTTGCTTCTTCCAATACCAAAGGTTTCTTCCAACATTCAGGTATTGAAAGCCCCCCTTGCTGGGGTTGGGGGGCTGCATTCTTTATCACATCTTCAATCATTCCTTCCAATCCCATTTTCCTTCCATCATCCGGACTATAAATTCTGCTGATGCCATAATTGTGCAATTCCTCTATTTCATCAGGCAAAATAGTTCCACCTCCACCGCCAAATATTTTAATATGCCCACATTCATTCTCTTCCAGTAAATCTTTCATGTATTTAAAAAACTCTACATGGCCGCCCTGGTAACTGGTAATGGCAATCCCCTGTACATCTTCTTCAATAGCTGTTTCTACAATCTCTTTTACAGAACGATTGTGGCCCAGATGAATGATTTCCGCTCCTTTGCTCTGCATGATCCGGCGCATTACATTAATGGCAGCATCATGTCCGTCAAAAAGACTGGCAGCTGTAACAATTCTTACTTTATTGGAAAGTGTGTAACTCATATTTTTCATTAAGTGCAAATTTAAACCTAAAAAGCTAATGCCCGTCCGACCGTTTGTTCGATAGAATAGCAATAAAAGTCTTCCGGGCGGAGCTGTTAGTCTTGCTGACGGCGGCTCAATTTGGTACATTTGCCGGATGCAGGATATTATAGCAGAAATTGCTTCATTATACAAACAATGGAAGGGCAAGGAAGCCTTATCCATTGAATTGCTACCGCAAAGTGGGAGCGAAAGGCGTTATTTCAGACTTCATGGTTCTACTGAATCGGTAATCGGCACTTATGGCGCCAATGTAAAGGAAAATCAAACCTTCGTTTATTTCTCAAAAAACTTTAAAAACAAAGAACTTGCTGTTCCCGAAATATTGGCGATAAGTGATGATGAGCAGTTTTACTTACAGGAAGATTTCGGCACTGTTTCATTACTAAATCATCTGGAGTCAAAAGGCTTTTCAGACGAAGTTTATGCTCTTTTCAAAAAAAGTTTAGATGCCCTGGCCTATTTGCAGGTAAATGGCGATGATGGTCTGAACTATGATGATTATTGCCTTACGAATAAAGAATTTGGCAAGCAGGCCATCATGGCCGACCTCTTCTATTTCAAATATTATTTTTTAGACGCTTTACGTAAACCATACGATAAGCAAAAACTGATTGACGATTTTGAAGCGTTGAGTAATTACCTGACGCATACTGAATATAAATATTTTATGTTCCGTGATTTTCAGAGCAGGAACATTATGGTAACTGATGATAATGCTGTACATTTTATAGATTACCAAGGCGGTATGAAAGGTGCTCCGCAGTATGATGTTGCGTCCATGTTATGGCAAGCCAGAGCTAATCTTCCAGACGAGTGGAAAAATAATTTACTGGAAGATTATATGGCAAGCTTTGAGAAAATAATTGGTCAATCTATTGATAAGAATATTTTCCAGAGCCAGTATTATGGCTATGTGTTGATTCGCTTATTACAAGTATTAGGTGCTTATGGTTTCAGAGGTTTGTTTGAAAGGAAAGCTCAGTTTCTTACAAGCATTCCGTTGGCATTAAACAATCTGAAAGATTTTTTAAAAAATCAAAGTCTCGGAATTGTTGTTCCTGAATTCATAAAGGTACTGGATATGTGTCTTGCAGATGAAGTTATTCAACAATTTACGCCGACACAAACTACAGATGAAACTCCTTTGGTTGTAAAAATTTACAGCTTCTCTTATCGTAAACAATTACCGGAAGACAATAGTGGCAACGGTGGCGGTTTTCTATTTGATTGCCGGGGCATTTTAAATCCGGGCCGTGTAGTTAGCATGAAAACACAAACAGGAAGAGATAAAGAAGTTAAAGATTTTCTGGAACAGCAAACCAAAATGCCGGAATTTTTAAACAGTGTAATGGATGTTGTTGATATTACGGTAGAAGAATATATTAAAAGAGGATTTGAAAGTCTGTTGGTTGGTTTTGGATGCACCGGAGGCCAGCACAGAAGTGTATATGCTGCCGATGCAATGGCCCGGCATTTAAAAAATAAATTTAAGGTAAAAGTAGAATTGAAACATATCGTTCAGGAAGAAAAGAATTGGCAGAATACCCCCAACCCCTAAAGGGGAGTAATACAATACTCCAATAATTAAAAAAATTTTATGGATAGAAAAATGCATGCAGGGGCAACAAAGTTTCATTATCAAAGAGCCAGAGAATTACGTAATAATGCGACTCATGCAGAAACTATTCTTTGGGGTTACCTAAAAACAAAGCCTTTAGGAATAAAATTCAGACGGCAACATCCTTACTCTATTTATATACTTGATCTTTATTGTCATTCCCTAAAATTAGTTATAGAAGTAGACAGCGATGTGCATAGTAAATCTGACGTAAAATTAAATGACGAAGAACGTCAAAATATTCTGGAAAAAGATGGATTATGTGTAATGAGATTTACAAACGAACAGGTAAAACCCAGTTTAATTGACATACAATTAGAAATAGAAAAATTTATACAAAAAAATAATGATGAACGATAACGTAAGAAACTCCCCTTTAGGGGTTGGGGGTGCACTGATTTTTTCGGCCGGACTCGGCACAAGATTTAAACCCTGGACAGATAAGCATCCAAAAGCATTAGCAATCGTTAATGGCAAAACTTTACTACAGCGAAATATTGAATATTTACAGGAAGCCGGAATTAAAGACATTATTGTCAACGTTCACCATTTTGCTGATCAGATAGAAAAAGCTATTGAAAAAAATAATGGATGGGGAAGCAATATTATCATCAGTGATGAAAGAAATGAAGTACTGGAAACAGGTGGCGGTTTATTAAAAGCAAAAGAATTATTTAAGCCTGGAGAAAAATTCATTACTTGTAATGTTGATATTCTTACTAATCTGGATATTAGTAAATTGATAACTTTTCACAATGAAAACAAAGCTCTGATTTCATTTGCTGTTACAGATCGTAAAACATCCCGTTATCTTTTATTTGATGAAAACAACAGACTTTGTGGCTGGAGAAATACAAAAACGGGTGAAGAAAGAACCCCCGGTAAAATTTTAAAATCCGAATACTCTGCTGCCCCTAAAGGGGAGGGTCGGAAATTCCCGTTAATTGAAAAAGCGTATAGTTGTGTGGTTGTGTTTGAATATGATATTTTCAGATTAATGGAAGAACATAATTTTGCCGGCAAATTTTCATTGATAGATGTTTACCTGAAACTTGCAGCCGATCATATTATTATGGGTTATGATCATTCCGGTGATTTGCTGGTGGATGTTGGCAAACCAGAAAGTGTTGCCATAGCAGAGGCATTTTTTACCTAAAAAAATGTAAATACCCTTTCAATGGTAGCCTCACTTGCATCCTTTTCCTTTATCTTTCAGACTTTAAATAAAGTTTTACTATGAAGAAATTAATCATGAGTATTCTCGGTGTTGTGATGTTCCTTGGCCTATTTGCACAATCCAATTACAATCATAAAGAAGTATTTAATCTGCAGTTTTATCCTTATCCCGGTAACGAGTACAGAAGTGCCAGCGGCGAACCAGGGCCCAAATACTGGCAAAACCGTGCTGATTACAAAATCATTTCCAGCCTGAATACAGAAACACATACTGTAAGTGGAAATGTAGAAATTTCATACACTAACAACAGCCCTGATAATTTAAAATTCCTTTGGCTGCAACTGGATCAGAATATTTATAAAAAAGATTCCCGCGGCTCTAATACTACTACTCAAACAGGAGGACGTTGGGCTAACGGAGGTTTTACTGATGGCGATATTATAAAATCTATATCAGCAGAGTATAATGGAAAAACATATACACCAAAATTCAATGTATCGGATACCAGAATGCAGGTATGGATGCAGGATGCATTAAAAGCTGCTGGCGGAAAGATTAAACTAACTATTCAATTTGAATTTACAGTTCCAGAATATGGAACTGATCGTATGGGAAGACTAAAAACAAAAAACGGAATTGTGTATGAAGTGGCACAGTGGTATCCCCGCATGGCGGTGTATGATGATATACAAGGATGGAATACCTTGCCGTATATAGGTGCCGGCGAGTTTTACCTGGAATATGGCGATGTAGATTTCACAATCACCGCACCATCTGAATTGATAGTTGTTGGTTCTGGCGAATTACAAAACCCACAGGACTGTTACACCACTGAACAAATGAAAAGATGGGATGCAGCTAAGAGCAGCGATAAAACAGTAATGATTCGTAGTGAAAAAGAAGTAACAGACCCGAACTCAAGACCAAAGCAGGCAACAACCACCTGGAAATTTAAAATACAAAACACAAGGGATGTTGCTTGGGCAGCGAGTAAAGCATTTGTGCAAGATGCCGCAAAAATTAATTTGCCAAGTGGTAAAAAATCTATGGCAATAAGTGTGTACCCTATAGAAAGTATTAAAAAGAATGGCTGGCAACGTTCAACTGAATTTACCAAAGCAAGTATCGAACACTACTCCAATAAATGGTTTGAGTATCCCTATCCTGCAGCAACCAATGTTGCCGGCATTGTAGGTGGAATGGAATACCCCGGTATAGTTTTTTGCAGCTCTAAATCTGCTGGTGTCGACTTATGGGGTGTTACCGATCATGAGTTTGGCCACACATGGTTCCCAATGATTGTAGGAAGCAACGAAAGAAAATATGCTTGGATGGATGAAGGCTTCAATACATTCATGAACGGCCTTTCTACAGAAGCATTTAACAAAGGAGAATTTAAAGAAGGTGGATTTTTTGGCGATCCAAATTCGTCTTTCATGGTGAAATACAGTTTTGGAGAAAAAATGGATGGCTTATATAATGCGCCGGATGTTATTCAAGAGGAAAACCTGGGAATAGCAGCCTATATGAAGCCGGCACAAATGCTGGACGCATTACGCAATGTTGTTTTAGGTGAACAACGATTTGATGCTGCATTCAAAGAATATATTACTCGCTGGGCTTTCAAACATCCAACGCCATGGGATTTTTTCCATACAATAGAAAATGTAGCTGGTGAAGACCTGAGTTGGTTCTGGAGAGCCTGGGTGTTAAATACCTGGAAACTTGACCAAACTGTAACCGGTGTAAAATATGAAGAAGACAAACCAGAAAATGGCGCCAACATATCTATTGAAAATCTGGAACAAATGGCAATGCCTGTAACTGTGCTTGTAAAAGAAGCCAATGGTAAAGAGCATAAAATTGATTTACCGGTCGAAGTGTGGCAACGTGGAGCTAACTGGACATTCGGTGTGCCAACCACCAGTGAGGTAACGGATGTAATTCTTGATCCTGATAAAAAACTACCTGATTGGAACAGGGATAATAATAAATGGAAGAAAAAAGCATTTTAGTTTTAAAACCCTCTGAAATTTCAGAGGGTTTTATTTATATCTATTATTTTTTAATACTCTTAAATACAAGGTCTTCTAAAAAAGATAATATTTTGGACTCGTCTTTATCTTTCCCAAAATCTGTTAATGAAGG
>JBBSJN010000175.1:0-6322 GCA_038257235.1 Chitinophagales bacterium | reverse complement strand
CGGAATGTATCATCCAATAAAATTTCATAAGCAAACAGGGTAGGGAAACCCTGCATTTCTATCAGTTGCGGTTCGTATTCACCTGCTTCATTAATACAAATACCAAAATCAAAAGCAATAAATTGTGTATGCTCATTTCTTCCCGGCGTTTTTACATCGGAGGGAATTGATTTATCGGTTAACTGTATAAATTTAGGATCAACAATTATATCAACAATACTTTCGCAGGCATCCAGCATTTTCTTTGTAAAATATTTTGGAACAAAGATGGGAGTTTCGGCCACCCGGAAATCTAGTTGGCCGGGATGTGCCGCATGTAATTCTTTCAGAAAGGCTTCATATTTTTCTTGCGTAAACGATTCGTTATATGCTTTGCGGATAGCTGGTATCATATTGCCTGTTTTATGTACCGGAAGGTAGTAAATGAAGGGCGGTCAGCAAAAAAGTTAACGAAGTTTAAGCCATTACTTCCTGTAACTGCTCAACAGACTGATTCAAAAAATTAGGAATGATATGCGAATAGGTCCATAATATTTTATCCGGATCACCCAGGTGTTTCAGCATACTGTTTAATTTTTCTTCGCCGTGATTTTCTATAACTGATTGTCTTTTTTCTTCTGTTTGCAGGTGTATGCTCATACCGATGGCATCAGCTTCGGGATGAAACTGAGTGCCGATCATATATTCATTAAAGCGGATACCCATCACCGCTCTTTCATACGGTACATGCGGCCGGCTTTTTTCTATACAAAGAATTCGGGCACCCATATCATTCAGCAGTTGGTGGTTGGGTTGTATCACCTGAAAGTCACGGCTGTCCACTGCATAAAAAGGATCTTTCAATCCATTCAATACAGGTTCATCTTTTCCTGCATCCAGCATATGCATAGGGAAAACACCAAAGGAATTCGATTTTCTTTTGCAAACAATACCTGCATTGAAATAGCGGCAGGCCAGTTGAAATGAATGACAGATAAAGAAAATATGTTTCTTCTGTGTAGTGTCGGGATTATTGTTCCATCTTTCTATACTATCCAGCCAGCGGCACCAGGCAATATCCCAATCTTCGAAGCGGCTTTCCAGCGGATCGCCGGGTCCGCCACTCGAAATATAAATATCAAAAGAAGTATCAGGCAGTTCGTCTTTTTGGCGTACATCAAATTCGGTACACTGCACATCCAATTCATTCACCTCGGCCCATTCTTTTAGAATGGCACGGATACATCGCATGCCCTGATTGGCGAAACCATCATAAAGATCGAGGATTGCTACTTGTACAGACCTTTTTTCCATCCAACTCATTCAACAAAAATAATGATTTTTTAACGTACGGTTTAGTCATTTGATTGACAGAATTACCCACAATTGTGGATTAAATGATTGGGATTAAGGGGAATTATGTAAAGTTTTTTCTTAGTCAGCTTTAGTACTACCCTGCCTAATGCAAAGTATAATCTTTCGTTCCAATCTCACATATGTTCATTTCTTTTCTTTCTCAGTGAAAGAGAAGAAATGAATCTCCGTTTTTCTCCATGAATTACTGAGCTTGTCGACGTATCTGTATTTTGCAGCATCCCGATATTTATCGGAAATTCTGTTCGCAGCTGATCAATTCCCACAAAGACATCAAGAAAAAAGTACTTACATTTCAAATAAGCTTTGTGTCTTAGTGGGACAAAAAATCACTTCATTTCATAAACTTTCTCACCACCCAAAAAAGTCTTCAGCACTTTTACATCCAGTATTTTTTCCGGCGCTACTTTCATCAGGTCTGCATCCAGTATTACAAAATCAGCAAACTTTCCTTTTTCCAGACTTCCTTTTTCATTTTCTTCAAAGTTTGATTTAGCGGCCCAGATAGTCATTCCTTTTAAAGTTTCTTCACGGCTTAATGCATTTTCCATCTGGTAGCCGGACTCAGGCCAGCCTTTCGCATCCTTTCTTACTACGGATGCATAAAAGGTTTTAAACGTTGAAATATCTTCAACTGGAAAATCAGTACCAAGTGGCAACCAACCATTTTCATTTAGTAATTGCTTATAAGCATATGCTCCGGTTACTCTTATTTTACCAACTCTGTCGCCAGCCCAATACATATCCGATGTGGCATGTGTAGGTTGCACAGAAGGAATAATTGAATTAGCACCAAATAAATTGAAATCATAACGGCTCACTACCTGTGCATGTTCAATTCTCCAGCGCAGATCATTTTTGCCTTTTAAGTATTTCGCATAAATGTTCAGCATCGTTCTGTTGCCGCTGTCACCGATCGCATGAGCACACATTTGCCATCCTTTATCATATACCCAATTGGCAACTGAATCAAAATGCGACGGATTGCTTAACAAGAATCCATAATGACCAATTCTATCACTATATGGCTCAAGTAAACAAGCACCTCTTGATCCCAATGCGCCGTCACCATATACTTTTATACTTCTCACATTCAGTTTATCCGTTTTTATCATTCCGTTCCTTGCTGCATAATCATAATTTTCTTTGTTATCACTCAGCATTACATACAATCTCATTTTTAATTCACCTGCTTCTTGTAATTTTTTTATACTTTCCACAGTTTCAAAACCAAGACCGCAATCATCAATCGTTGTTAATCCCATCGCAAAACAATTCTGTTGTGCGGCAAGTAATCCTTTTGTATATTGTTTTTCTGTTGTCGCCGGAATTTTTTTGGAAACAAGATCTTTTGCATTGTCAATAAGAATCCCGGTGAGTGTTCCTTCCATTTCTTCAATTTCTCCTCCGATTAAATTATCGCCTGGTTTTATCCCTGCAATATCTAATGCGTATTTATTGGCAATCGCCGCATGTCCATCTATTCTTGTAAGGAACACGGGTCGGTCTGGAAACAATTCATTCAGTTTTAAATTGCCAGGAAATTCTTTTACTTCCCAATCATTCTGATCCCAGCCACGACCAGTTATCCAGCCTTCCGGATTTTCTGCTGCAAACTGTTTTACTTTTTCAATGGCTTCATCCCAGCTATTGGTGCCAACAAGATTTACTTTTGTTAAATTCATTGCGTAGCCCACAAAATGGGCATGTGCATCAATAAATCCCGGGTAAATGAATTTTCCTTCTGCATCAATCTTTTCTTTTGCAGTATATATTTTTTCGAGTTCATCAGTTGTTCCGGTAGCAATTATTTTTCCCTCTTTTACAACCATTGCTTCAGCGGTTGAAAATGATGAATCAACGGTATAGATTGTCGCATTATAAACAAGCAGGTCTGCTTTTTCTTTTGAACTGCAGGAAAATAAGAATGTAACGAGAAGTACAAAAATAAAAGTCTTCATTAGCAGGGAGTTTAAATTAATTACTAAATAAGGCAGGATGTTTTTTATTATGATCTGTTTTATCCTGGAATGCTTTAGCTGCTGCTAAGATAGTGGCTTCAGCATATAAATTACCGATCAATGTGATGCTTGTTGGTGAACCTTCTTTATTAAATCCCATTGGCATGCAAACAACAGGATGGCCGGTAAGATTGGTCATAGCTAATTGCCTTCCGGCAAATGTCGGTACGATCACCACATCATAATTTTGCATGAATTCATTAAAGCCTTTACTCAATTGAGAACGGTATCGGTTTGCATTAATATATTCTACTGCAGGAATAGTTCTGGCACTACGAAATGAATTTGGCCAGAATGCTTTGTCCTGTCGTTCGATCAGGTCATCTCTGTTGGTTCTTGTCAATTCATCAAAGGCAGCGGCACTTTCTGCATTTAAAATTAAACTGATATAATTTACCGGATAAAGACTTGAATCAGGAAAGGTTACTGGTTTTAATTTTGCCCCCAATGATTTATATACTTCCAATACTTTCCATTCATCAGCTTCTTTAGGTAATCTTTTAAAGTAATTCTCAGCATAAGCGATACGTATTTTCGTCCAGTCAACTTTCCCGTTATAATTAAAAGCATGTTTTATAGCAGATGGATCATTACCATCTGTACCATTAATGGCTTCATACACAATAGCTGCATCTTCTGCACTTCTGCAAATTGGTCCAACTTTATCCAGGCTCCAGCAAAGCACCATAGCACCGTAGCGGCTAACGGTGCCGAATGTAGGCCGTAAGCCGGTTGCGCCACACCTCGAAGAGGGAGAAACGATTGAACCTAATGTTTCTGTTCCAATTGCAAATGGTAATAATCCGGCTGTAACAGCAGCGGCAGATCCGGCTGATGAACCACTTGAGCCTTGCGAAAGATTCCATGGATTTTTAGTTTCGCCACCAAACCATTTATTATTATACGCTAATGCACCCAGTGAAAGTTTAGCACAGAGTACTGCTCCATAATTTTTTAATTCTGAATAAACATAAGAATCAATATCCAAAACCTGATCCATATAGGGAGTAGTGCCCCAGGTGGTTTTGTATCCTTTTACTGCAAACAGATCTTTAAGCCCATAAGGAATGCCATGTAAAGGCCCACGATAAATCCCTGCTTTTAATTCGTCATCAGCTTTCTTTGCCTGCTTCATCGCCAGCTCTTCTGTAAGAGTGATAACACATTCTAATGTATCATCCCATTTTTTTAACCGGGCAATGAAAAATTTAGTTAGCTCAACAGAACTTATTTTTTTATTCATGATCAGCGATGCTAATTGAGGAATTGAATAAAAAGCCAGCTCATTTTTATTGGCAGGAAGCTCTGTTTGCGTTGGCACATCCCAATAAATTCTGAGTTTTCTTGTTGGAATTCTCATTCCCGCAGGAGCAGGAATAAAGGCAAAGGGAAATGGAATGTCGTTTGTTGGCAATGTGCGGTGCATTGCTTTATACAGTTGAAAGTTGCTGTTGATGCTGCCCAGCATCGAATCTGCTTCTGCATCTGTAAAATCAAGGTCTAAAAGATTAACTGATTGCTGAATCAGTTTTAAACTGTCAGCTTTTGTTTGTGCCTGAAGGCTAATTAATGTAACGGAGAGAATGAATGTTAGCAGTAGTTTCATATGCTGAAATTAATTGTTACTCAAATTAAGGAAATTCTTTACCTTTTGCTAAAATCAACAAGTATGAAAAGCCATCTGATTGTAATTATCGGTTTAATTCTCTTTTTTTCGTGTAGCCAGCCTGCAAAAAATAAATTGGATGGAAATATATCCGTTGCGGAGTATTTCAATTATGGTGATACCGGCGTTCAATCTGCTGGTGTAAGGATGATACCAATAAAAACACCCGTTGGCGATTTCAACGTATGGACAAAACGTTTTGGGAATAATCCACGGATTAAAATTCTGTTGCTGCATGGCGGCCCCGCCATGACGCATGAGTACATGGAATGCTTTGAAAGTTTTTTTCCGAAGGAAGGATTTGAATTTTATGAATATGATCAGTTAGGTTCTTATTACAGCGATCAGCCAAAAGACAGCAGCTTGTGGACAATCGAACGATTTGTAGAAGAGGTAGAGCAGGTAAGAAAAGCAATTGGTGCTGACGCTGCAAATTTTTATGTGTTGGGAAATTCATGGGGCGGTATTCTGGCAATGGAATATGCCTTGAAGTACCAGGCAAACCTGAAAGGAATGATCGTAGCAAATATGGTAGCCAGTGCACCGGAATATGGAAAATATTCAGAAGAAGTTTTGGCAAAACAAATGGATCCGAAAGTTTTGTCAGAAATACGAGCCATTGAAGCAAAGGGTGATTTTGAAAATCCACGATATATGGAGTTGCTCATACCTAATTTTTATAAAGAACATTTATGCAGGCTGGAAGTATGGCCCGATGGATTTAACAGGACTATGAAACATGCCAACGGAGAAATTTATACAATGATGCAAGGCCCAAGTGAATTTGGAGTAGGTGGCAGGTTGAAGAACTGGGATATTAAGAACCGGTTGAAAGAAATAAAAGTGCCGACATTAATGGTTGGAGCAAAACATGATACCATGGACCCGAAAGCAATGGAAGAGCAAAGTACAATGGTGCAGAAAGGCCGTTATCTTTATTGTCCCGATGGAAGCCATCTTGCCATGTGGGATGATCAGCAGGTGTTTATGACCGGAGTAATAAAATTTATAAAAGATGTGGATGAAGGGAAATTTTAAAGAATAATTAAATTGAATTGAATCATGAGTTATAACCCTGCAAAATGCGGGGTTTTATTTCGCCAGTTCTTTTTCGAAACAAACACTGTTGGCTACATTTTCGTATTGTCCGAAATTGGAGATAATGTGATAACCATTCTTTCTATACAGTTCAATTGCTTCCGGTTGTTTTTTGCCCGTTTCTAAAATACATTTTGTATAGCCCAGTTCCCTGCACCAGTTTTCTAATTCTTTTAAAACGATG
>JBBSJN010000174.1:0-6379 GCA_038257235.1 Chitinophagales bacterium | reverse complement strand
TTACGAAGAAGTGAAAGGCGGATTACGAGGATTGGTAATCGGCGAAGTGTTAAGTACAGAAAAACATCCCAATGCCGATAAGCTGACTTTGACAAAAGTATCTGTTGGCAATGGCGAAGTTTTACAAATAGTTTGTGGCGCACCCAATGTGGCAGCAGGTCAAAAAGTAGTTGTGGCTGGCGTTGGCACAACGATTTATCCTTCTGCTGGTGATCCATTAACCATGAGAGTTGCCAAAATAAGAAGTGTGGAAAGCCACGGAATGATCTGTGCCGAAGATGAAATAGGAATGGGCACTTCACATGATGGCATCATGGTTTTACCTGCTGATGCAAAAGTGGGTATGGCTGCTGATGAATATTTTCAACCCTATGAGGATGTCATTTATGAAATAGGACTTACTCCCAACCGTATGGACGCCATGAGCCATTGGGGTGTGGCGAGAGATGTTTGTGCCTATTTAAGTCATCATGATAAACAAGATATAAAACCTATCTCGCCTCAGGCGAGACCAAATGGAAATGGCTTTAAAGTTGACAATACTACTTTGACATTGGATGTAAAAGTGGAAAATGAAAAAGCTTGCCCTCGTTATTCCGGTGTAAGTATTGCCAATGTAACCATTGCTCCATCACCAAAATGGCTGCAACAAAAACTGAAAGCTATCGGCCTCCGTCCAATTAATAATATTGTGGACATTACCAATTTCATTCAGCATGAAACAGGACAACCCTTACATGCTTTTGATATTAATAAAATTGGCGGCAACAAAATCATTGTAAAGAATTTACCGGAAGGAAGCAGTTTCATTACTCTTGATGAGAAGAAAAGAACGTTGAGTGCCGAAGACCTGATGATCTGCGATGCAAATGAAGGCATGTGTATTGCTGGTGTTTTTGGCGGACAGCATAGCGGGGTTACAGACACGACAAAAAATATTTTTCTTGAAAGTGCATTCTTTGATGCAGTAATTACCCGGAAAACTTCTTTCCGTCACGGACTAAGAACTGATGCCGCAAGCCGTTTTGAAAAAGGAACCGATATTTCAGCAACAGTAAATGTGCTGAAAAGAGCAACAAAAATGATAAAGGAAATTGCCGGTGGCGAGATTGCATCAGAAATAGTAGATATTTATCCAACGATTAAACCAAAAGCAGAAGTTGCTATAAAATGGCACTTCATTAAAAAGCTGAGTGGCAAAAATTATCATCCTGATGCAGTGATGGATATTCTCAACAGCCTTGGATTTGAAACCCTGAAAGAAGGAATAGACGAACTGAGAGTGGCTGTACCTTATCACAAACCGGATATCAGTTTGCCTGCCGATCTTGTTGAAGAGATTGTAAGAATAGATGGATTGGATAATATTGAAATCCCTGAATCGATTACCATCACACCAGCAGTAGAAGAACATTATGAAAAGGAAATTTTCAGGGAAAAAGTGGCAACCTATTTAATGGGTCAGGGATTCAATGAAATGATGACCAACTCCATTACCAATGCCGCCTATTTTTCTGAAGAAGAACTGAGCAGCATGGTAACCATGATGAATAGCCTTAGTGCTGAATTAAACATTCTTCGTAATTCATTATTCGAAACTTCGCTGGAAGTGGTGGCACATAACCTGAATCATAAGAACAATTCATTACGTCTATTTGAATTTGGAAAAGCATACAGTACTGCAGGAAGTGCTAAATATGCTGAAGCAGAAAAACTTTGCCTCCTTATTACCGGCAACAAAAATGAAAATAGCTGGAAAGAAAAAGCTGTTACTGCTGATTTTTATAATCTGAAGGGAGCTGTTACTGCAGTATTGACATTACTTGGACTAACAGTAGATGCGATTGAATCACTGGAAGTACCAAAACTCGATAATCATATTGTTTTCAAACTAAACAACACTGTTATTGCTGGTGCCGGAACAGTTAAGAAAAACATATTGGATAAATTCGGCATCAAACAACCGGTCTTTTTCGCAGGGTTGAATTGGGCAGTTATTTCGGAACTGGCTGCTGCACAAAAAAACAAGGTAAAAGAAATTCCAAAATATCCGGCTGTAAAAAGAGATCTGGCAATGATCGTTTCTAAAGAACTAAACTGGGAAGAAGTACAGAAAACAGTTCAAAAGATTAAATTGAATAAATTACAAGACATAACACTGTTTGATATTTTTGAAAGCGAAAAGTTGGGGACCAATAAAAAATCTTTAGCCGTTAACTTCACCTTTCAGGATGTAGAAAAAACACTGACCGATAAAGAGGTGGATAGCTGGATGAACAAGATTATGTCTTCGTTTGAAAAAGAACTACAGGCCGAAATCAGGAAATGAGCAATACAGAACAACATCTGAAACGCATACAGGAAAAACTTCAACTTTTATTGAAGGAACATACTGCTATCGTCAAAGAAAATAAAATACTAAAAGAAGAATTGAGTGTGGCTGAACAAAAAGTTATTTCACAGCAAAAAAGCGTTGATGAACTGAAACAGCAGGTAAGTATTTTAAAAGTAAGTGCCGGAGAAATGAGTGAGGCTGATAAAAAAGAATTTGAAAAAAGAATTAATGGCTACCTGAAAGAGATCGATCGTTGCATCGCTATGTTAGGTCAGTAACCTTTACTTACACTCTTTTCACCAGGTTCATTTTCATTTCATCATCGCCATGCGAAAGTTCCAGTGTATATCTTCCGTAGGGAAGATCATTCAATCCGGTCCAGGTCATTTCTTCTTTTTCGGATAAAATGTTCTTTTCGATAGTGCGGCATACACTGCCGGTATCATCTTTCAATACACCACGGAGAAAATTACCTTTGGTTGTATTTATTTGTAACCGCAATGCATCAATAAAAAATGTTGACTTAATTTTAGCAAACATGGCAAACGTTTAAATTTTATTAAATCGTTTCCTTCGGAGCACTTAACCGGATTCTGATTGGCACTAATCGTAAAAGTAATGGGCATCTAATATAATAAAATGTTATTGAAAAAACCAAGTTTATGAGTGAATTAATTGCTATCGCAGCCCTCATTGGCGACAGGACTTATCGTATTAAGATCAATCCTTCCGATGAAGAAGTAGTTAGAAAGACCTTGAAAATAATCAATGACAAGATTCTTGAATTTAAAACCATGTTTGCCGGAAAGGACATGCAGGATTATATTGCCATGGTGTTGATCTGGTATGCCACAGAGCAACATGCAGGTGCAGCGGCAGGAATTGTGAAGCTAAATCTCTCAGATCAATTAGACTCAATCGAAAATTTGCTTGACAATCAATTGTCTGAAAAATAAAAGAGGTTGTCCTTGCAAGGTTATGGCTTAGGGTTAAATGCCTTTTTTCCATCTATAAATTCGCTAAGTTTTTGCTCTAAATCTTCACCTCGCAGGTTTTTGGCAACAATTATACCTTCAGGATTTACCAGCAAATTCTGTGGAATGGCTTTAATACCATATTGTTTTGCCACATCGTTGTCCCAGAATTTTAAATCACTTACCTGTGTCCAGTCGAGTTTATCATCATGAATGGCTTTCAACCATTTTTCCTTTTGGCCTGCTCTGTCAAGCGAAACGCCGATGACATGAAAGTTTTTGTCTTTATACTTGTTGAACACTTTTACAACATTTGGGTTTTCGGCTCTGCATGGTCCGCACCAACTTGCCCAGAAATCAATCAGCACATAACGGCCTTTAAACGATGAAAACCTGATCGGGTTATCTAATGTATCATTCTGTGTAAAGTCCATTGCCATTTTGCCAATTCCGGTTTTCTTAGCTATTTCAAGATTTTCTTTAAAATCAACTGCTGAAGGATAGTTCTTATTGGCATCAGACAAAGCATTGAAAAGAGGTTCCACTTTATCTGAATTAATATCCCAACCGGCATATTGCTGAAGAGCATATAAACCTAAAGGTGAATTAGGATTATTTTTTACATATTCGCTATATACTTTCTCTTTCATTTCATTGTCAATAGCGTCAATCTCTTCTTCTATTTTGTCTTGATTTGCCTTATCCTTTGCCTTAGCATACTCTCTGTATTTTTCAATCAATGGTTTCGTTCTGTCATTATAGGGTTTCGTTGCCAGGTTTAGTTTGGCAAACTCAGTATGAGCAGATGAACCTTTAACCTGTACATTGCTAAAGGAATCAACAGAGGTTACTTTTATTTTACCTGGTTCTAAAAAAACAGAGGTCATATCTCTTCCGGACACCATTGCCACTTTATTGCCTTCAGCTGTTTCAGTATATTTTACCCTCAATCTGCCTTGTACCGGCTCTTCGATTTTCCCGGTAAACTTGTATTTACCATCTTTTACTTTAGCACTGTCTGTTTTCCATTCGCCGTTAGTCCTGTATTGCAAATACACCCAATCCGCCTGATGTGTCATTTTTTTTGCTTTTCCAGATAACTTAAAGGATTTTCCATTATCCTGAGCCAGCGAAACGAATGGCAGCACAAGGAATATCAAAAGGAATTTTTTCATGTAATTATTTTAGTATTGCAATATACTTCAAACAGGTCCTGTTATCTGCCTCAAAACCACTGAATTGCTCCGTTTTTTTACGAATGGTAATCCCTGTTTTCAATTTTCTTACTTAAGTTGCCGTTTTGTATCTTCGCTCATTGTCCCGATAACTTTCGGGAAATTAATTATTAAGAAATAGCATTGTGCAACATCTAAACAAACACATTCATGGATCCGAATATATTATCTATCATAATAGGTGCCGCCACCCTTATTGTGGGCCTCATAGCGGGTAAATTAATCTTTGCCAAAAACACCAATAAGAAATTAGAAGCAGCAGAACTCCAGTCACAAACCATCCTGAAAGAAGCTCAATTAAGAGCTGAAACTATCCGGAAAGAGAAAGAACTGGAAGCTAAAGAACGTTTCGTTCAACTAAAATCGGCTCACGACAAAGAATCTTTTGAGAAGACAAAAAAGATGAACGATGCGGAAAACCGAATCCGTCAGAAAGAGCAAACCATCAATCAGAAAGAAGGAAATCTTGATAAACAGGTAAAAGAAAATGATGTTATCAAAGAAAACCTGAACCGCCAGATCGAATTGGTGAATATCAAGAGGACCGAATTGGAAAAACACCAGGAAGAACATATCCGCCGCCTGGAAAAAATATCCAACCTAACTGCTGAAGAAGCAAAATCGCAATTAATAGAAAGTCTGAAAAATGAAGCTCACACACAGGCTGTAGCCATTCAGCAGGAAATTATTGATGATGCTAAACAAAAAGCTAATAAGGAAGCAAGAAAAATTATCATTCAAACCATACAGCGTACTGCTGCTGAACATGCCATTGAAAACACTATTACCGTTTTCAATCTTGAAAGTGATGAAATAAAAGGTCAGATCATTGGTCGTGAAGGCCGGAACATCCGGGCTATCGAAGCTGCAACAGGTGTTGACCTGATTGTAGACGATACACCGGAAGCTATTTTGCTTTCCTCCTTTGATCCGTTGCGTCGTGAAATTGCCCGTTTGAGTTTGCAACGCCTCGTTACGGACGGACGTATCCACCCAGCAAGAATTGAGGAAGTGGTGGAAAAAACTAAAAAGCAGATTGAAGACCAGGTAAGAGAAATTGGTGAAAGAACGGTGATAGAAATGGGGATTCATGGCTTACATAAGGAATTGGTAAGAATGGTGGGACGTATGCGTTTCCGTTCTTCTTATGGTCAAAACCTTTTGATGCACAGCCGGGAAACGGCCAATCTTTGTGCTACTATGGCTGCCGAATTGGGATTAAATGCTAAACTGGCGAAAAGAGCCGGTTTACTACATGATATTGGAAAAGTACCTGATGAAGAAAGTGAATTGAGCCATGCTTTGCTGGGAGCAAAACTGGCTGAAAAATATGGTGAAAATCCGGCAGTAGTCAATGCAATCGGAGCTCATCACGATGAGATGGAAATGCAATATGTAATTTCCCCAATTGTACAAGCTTGTGATGCCATCAGCGGTGCAAGGCCGGGTGCCAGAAGGGAAATCATGCAGCAATACCTGCAGCGTATCAAGGATCTTGAAAACCTTGCTATGGCTTATGAAGGAGTGGAGAAAGCATATGCTATTCAGGCGGGCAGGGAATTGAGAGTAATTGTAGAAGCAGATAAAGTAACGGATGAGGAGTCTGATAAACTCTCATTCGAAATTGCTCAGAAGATTCAAACTGAAATGACGTTCCCAGGGCAAATAAAAGTAACTGTGATAAGAGAAAAGAGGGCTGTGAATGTAGCTCGTTAATTAGTTTATCGGGAATTGGGAATTAGTTAATTAGGATTTTAAATGGAAAAATCAGGAGAGAAAGCCTAATTAACTAATCAACAAATTAACTAATTAACAAAAATCCCCTTACCTTTGCC
>JBBSJN010000173.1:0-6402 GCA_038257235.1 Chitinophagales bacterium | reverse complement strand
TCATGGATACTTAAAGACAAAGATGTGTTACAGGAAATGGCGAAGAAGCGATTAGTGTCAGCAATGGTATCCATCACTTCGTTTAATGAAGACCTGCGGAGAATAATGGAGCCCAGAACTACAACGGCCAATCAAAAGCTGAAAGTAATTAATGAATTAAGCAATGCCGGAGTAAGAATGGGCATCATGATGGGCCCGATGATACCGGGATTGAATGAACATGAGATGCAACGCATCATGAAAGCAGCTGCTGATAACGGTGCAACTTTTACAGCCTACACATTCATACGATTAAATGGAGCCATCAAATTTTTATTTCATGACTGGTTGTATAAAAACTTTCCTGACCGGGCCGATAAAGTATGGCACCTCATTGAACAAAGCCATGATGGCAAAGTGAACGATACAAGATGGGGAGTAAGAATGAGAGGCGAAGGAAATATTGCAGAGATGGTGGCGCAGCAATATAAAAAATACGGAAAGCTTTATAATATGAATGCAGAAGAATGGAGTTTGGATAATAGTAAATTTCAGGTGCCGGGCGGGCAGGGGAGGTTGTTTTGATTGCAAAATCCTGCTTTCTGCTCGAAATTTATATCCTTGTAAATCAAAAGTCACACTTTTGATTTACAAGGATAATTTTATACCAAATGTATCGCTTAGCGGGAAGTGGTTGGGAAATTCACTCCTAAAATTGTAAAGATGTCCGCCCGTGCCGGTATGGACGGGGATGGAGCGAAACACAGAAGCTGGAAGAAAGATAAAAGTGATGAAGTTGGAGAGTAGAAAATAGCCCGGAAGAAAATAAGACGGTAAGTACGTTTATCGCCTTACCATCTTCCCGGCATAAGTAATATTTATTCAGCTGAAAATTCTAATATAACATCCTTGTCCAGATATAAAAGCAACAAATTATTCTTTACTTCAAACCTATTCACTTTCCCCAACAGCTCAAAGAAAGTGTTCTCTGTTTGTTGCACTGCCTCACAATACATTTTAGTAGAAAAAATATTTTTGAAACTGATTTTGTTTTCTTCAATAGAAATATCGGAGCCAAAGCTATTGCAGCTACCAGTACCACCTGCACTTTGCTTTGCTTCATCAAACTTTATAAAAGCTTTTGTAGTTACATTTTCAATACTACCATCGGTGTGCATTTTTTTTAATGACCAGTTGGTTTCGAATAAAGAAGATGTTTGTGTTTGATTTTCTTTTTTTATAATACAGGCAGAAACTACGATAAAAATTCCTGTACTTATAAATGTAATTAATCGCATAGTTTTTATTTTATGTCCATTCTCCAGATGCAGCATTGGTTCTGTTTACATAAATTGCAGCAACGCTTCATGAAAATGAAAAGTTAAGAATATTATTACATAAAAAAAACCTCTGTAGAAACAGAGGTCGTAACCAAAACTAACTGCTTATGAGAAAATAGTTAAATATTATGCGGGAGTTGTTTTAAAATTAAGGCTGCCGAAAAAACCGCCTTCTCTCTCTTCCTGATCCGTAATTACAAAGTCTTCTGTATAATTTGAGAACTGGATTTTCTTTAGTTGCTCTTTGTGTTGCTTTACTTTTTCAAGCGATGAGCTTATAATTTTCTTTATTGTCTTTTTCATCCTGTTGATTTTGCTATACCTATTCAGCCAATTTTCATGCCATTCTGAATGATATAGCTGCTATTATCTGTATATAAAACAAGAATGCCCGGCATTGCCGTGGGTAGGGTAAAAATATCTGCAAAGTGGTGAGTATATTACACTTTAATATAAATCTTCTTCTTATCCATCCAATAACAGATGGCCCACATGAATGTGATGATGAAGAGTGCATAGAGCAATGAGCCATTTTCTTTGACTCCGGGAGTATGTATGAGTACTTTTTTATACATCCAGTTCCAGGGGTTTACGCCGTCGCCTAATTTAATGAGTGCAAGACCTCTGGGAAGAAAACCACTCAATGCAAAAACGAACAAGGCATTCTTGCCAAACACATCAAAAAACCTTGCAAGCCCACCACGGATCTTCTTTATCTCTATCATGTAAATCATGGTCGCAATAGTGAGCATGGCCAAACCGGTTGTATATATTGTGTAAGAGCTGGTCCATATTTTTTTATTGATTGGGAAAACCATATCCCAGCAATAACCGGTGATGAGTAATGCAACACCGATAACAAATAAACCTGTGAGCATCTGGTACATTCCATTTACAGTTGTTTCCATTTTTCCTGTATCATCCACCGGTTGTTTGCTTTTATGCTGTATATAAACCCCCACCATAAACCCCAATATCACTTGTACAATCGCAGCTAAAGTGCTCATCAATCCTTCGGGATCGAATGGCATGCCTTCTCCTTTATACATATGCACTTCTCCAAGGATTGCTTTGTCAATATCAGTTCCGAACCAACCTTTCAGGCTGTAGGGGTCAGCAGGGTTACCAATATAACAGAGCATCCAATACACTAATAAGATAATGAGACCTGCTAAAAATGCCTTTTTGGGTTTCAGATAGTAGATAATTACAGATGCAAAGAAATAGCAGAGGGCTATGCGTTGTAACACACCAAATATGCGGATGCCTTTTACTGTTTCAACTATATTGCCGGCTTTATCTTTTGAATAATCGAGCCAGGTAAAGCCTTTTAAAATGGATACTTTGTGCAACTCATTTGTGCCTTCGATAAGCCGGTTTACTTCTGTAACAAAAGGCCACCAGTTAAGAAACAGGCCAATCAGAAATATCAGTGCTGTCCTTTTTAGCACTTTTTTCCAGAAAACCCTATCGCCAGCGGCTTCCAGCCGGGGCATTACAAATGACATGGCATTGCCAACGGCAAATAAGAAGAAGGGGAATACCAGATCGGTAGGAGTGAGACCATGCCAGGGTGCATGTTCCAACGGATCGTAAATATGCCCCCAACTGCCGGGATTATTTACCAGAATCATAAGGCAAACGGTGGCACCGCGGAAGACATCGAGGGAGTAGAAGCGTTGGTTCAATAAAATTCTTTTAGAGAATGTAAGATATGAAGTTCGGTATTTGTATAATACACTATATTATGAAAATCCGTTCAAATTATTGGTGGTTTCTCAAAAGGAGAAAAAAATTGTAAATAGATGATATGCTTGTCTTGGGAAATAGGAATACTTTTTTTGGGGTAAAAAAACCCCCGGTTGGTAAAAAAATAATAGTTTTTGTAGCTGATACACCCCATTTCCTCCAATTTGAGTCCTCAATATAAATGACAGCTATAAGTTATTAACCCGTGGGAATAAATCCCTCATAATCTGTTCTTTTTATTCTCTTGCCACTCCCATTCTTCCCTTTATATTTGCAGGCAAATAGACAGCACTATAAGCTCAAAAAGCTGCTTTCTGTTACTTTTTTCAGTCATTTTTTAAAAAAAATTATGTGACTGAGGTGGCGAAGCTATACAATGAAGAATTTAACTCCGATAAAAAAATGGTTAGCTATTTACACCCGGCCCCGATGGGAAAAAAAGGTGAATCAGCTCTTAACGGAGAAGGGTTTGGAAAGTTATTGCCCGTTAAATAAGGTGCGCAGAAAGTGGAGCGACAGGTATAAGATCGTAGAAGAACCCCTATTTAAGTCCTACGTTTTTGTTAAAGTAAGCGATGAAGACCGCACCAATGTGAGAATGACAACAGGGGCTATCAACTTTGTGTACTGGGATGGTAAGCCGGCTGTAGTGAAGGAAAAAGAAATTACAGCGATCCGGCTTTTTTTAGATGAATATGAAAATGTGGAAGCAAGACCTGTAAAACTGAAGATGCACCAACGGGTTCGTGTTACTAACGGTACCCTGATGGATCATGAAGGAAAAGTGGTTGACCTGCAGCATAAAACGGTAAAAGTTGCTATTGACAGCCTCGGGTATATTTTGATAGCAACAATTGACAGAACTAAATTAACTTCGGCGCAGCCTAAGTAAAAATAAAATTCAATATTTACAGCCATTGCTGTCTTATCCATTAAAGTCAAATCAATGAAATTTCTCAGGCTTTTAATATTGGTTACTCCATTCTATTTATTTTCTTGTAAATCTGTACAGCGACTTCCGTATTACCTGGAAGATGTAACCGACTCTACTACATTTAATGCCATCAAAGTTCCTGAATTAAAGATCCAGAAAAATGACCAGCTCTCTATCCAGGTATTCAGCATAAGTACAGACCCTAAAGCAGATGAAATTTACAACCAACCCATGTCAGGTGGAAATAATGGTGGTGGTGGTGGTGCAGGACAATCGACTTTACAAGGATATTTAGTTGATTTAAATGGTAATATCAAACATCATCGGTTGGGTATCATTCATGTTGAAGGCTTAACAAAAGAGGAATTGGAAGATGCGGTTAAGAAAAGATTAACTGTTCCTGTAGAGTTGTTGGTAGATCCCACAGTGGTTGTTAGATTTTTAAATTTAAGGGTTACTTTATTAGGTCAGATAAATTCACAAGGAGCACTTAATTTTCCTGGCGAAAGATTGTCGATCATAGAAGCAATAGGATTGGCTGGGGGGATTTCGGATTTTGGTACAAGAAATAATGTAAGAATAATCCGTGAAATTGATGGTAAACGGGAAACCGGCACTATAGACCTCACTTCAAAAAGCTTATTTGATTCACCCTATTATTATCTCGCACAAAATGACCTGGTATTTGTCGGCGAAACGGATCAACGTATTGGCGATATAGAAAGACAAAGAATTACACAGCAAATAGCCTTTGCTTTTACAATAGTAACGGTAGTGGCTACGCTGGCCAATATTTTTATCAAATAATTTCAATTAAAAATCAGTTAGAACAGCATTTTGCTACATGGAAGAACAACAAAATAATACAATATCAGAAGCAAGAAGTGAGCTTTCCAATCTCACTATCCGGGACTTGTTTTATAAATATATCCGCTTTATTCCTGTCTTTGTATTATCCGTAGCATTAGCATTATTTGGTGCTTATGGTTACTTACGATATGCTACTCCCATTTATAGTACTACAGGAACTTTATTGTTAAAAACAGAAAAAACACAAGGAAGTTCTGGTGACAAATTTGATGATCTTTTCGGGGGCGGTAAAGGTTTCAATATTCAGAATGAGATTGAAGTGTTGAAATCAAAAGCACTGATGGCAAGAGTGGTGGAGAAGCTGAATCTTCAATATAATTATTATGTAAAAGGGAAGATCAAGACCATAAATATATATAAGTCCGGGCCTTTCCGGTTGGAAACGGCCGCATTAACGGATTCAGCACAGGCTTTTTCACTTAAAATAAAATTCACGGACAATAATAGTTTTGTCGTTAACAAAGACCTTACCTCCTACAGCTTTGGAAAATATTTTAAAAATCAATACGGCACTTTCCGGTTGGTAAAAAATACAGGAGGTGGAGTATCGAAAGACTATACAATAGATTACACACCGACCTATGCAGCTGCAGCAAATTTTGTAAGTGCAATTAACATTGCGCCAAAAATAGGAGGTACCGGTATCGTTAACATCAGTATGCAGGGAAACAATCCCAACCAATGTGCAGATATTGTAAACCAGTTAATGGATGATTACGGAGATTTTACAAAGGAATTGAAAAATAAAGCTGCCAATCAAATGATTGACTGGATCAATATCCGGATGGATAGCCTGGGGAAAGAACTGGATATCGCTCAGAATAATTTGCGGCGTTATAGTGAGGAGAATAACCTGATGGATATTGATTTACAACAGGGTACTTATATGACTAATATCAGTGCTGCAGATAAATCGATCAACGAGCAAATGATGCTGCTTAATACCGCTGACTTTTTAGTAAGTTATCTGAAAGATAAAAAAAATGAATATGGAACCCTGCCGGTTCTTTCTAATTTTGGACTCGAAGACCCAACACTTTCTGGTTTGATCGGGGCTTATAACTTACAACAGATTCAACGAAATCAATTATTAAATGCGAATGTAGCGGCCAGTCACCCATTCGTATTAGAGCTGAATGATCAGATAAAAACATCAAGGGCAAGTATATTTGAGAGTATTGAAAACGTCAAAAAATCTTTATCCAGAAATTTAAATGAACTGCGGAGAAACACCAATAATGATATGGGTGAATTGCGGGACATGCGATATAGGTCAAAGGATTATGTTGAATTAAATCGTCAGGTTGAAAATAAGCAGATTCTTTTTAATGTATTGCAGGCTAAAAAAGAAGAAACTTCTATTTCCCGTGCATCAAATATTGCAAGCACACAGATTGTTGAAAGTGCTTATGTACCGGGAACTCCAATAAAGCCTAACCGCCGTAATATTCAGATGATGTCCATTCTTGTTGGCCTATTGGTACCTGCACTGATCATCTTCGGTGGACAAATGTTAAATGATAAAGTAAG
>JBBSJN010000172.1:0-6410 GCA_038257235.1 Chitinophagales bacterium | reverse complement strand
AGTAGTAGAACACTATTTTTTTGGTAAGTATTATAAATTTTTAATACCTGATGTTATGATAAGATTCAACAAAAATGCCTTTTGTTTATTTTGCTTTTTGGTAACTATTATTGCATGTAGCAATAGTAATAACCCAAACTCTAACAATCAAAAAAATAATATGAGTGATACACTTTATATTGTGGGATGTCAGGAAAAAATGCAAATTAAGGTTGGTTCAATTATTGAAATGAAACTGGAAGCAGTGCCTGGTAATGGTTATCAATGGCTGTTAAAAGACTCTTCAAAAATTTTGGAGTTGCTCGATGCGGATAATCTAAAATTTACAAAACCTGAGACTAAGCAACCAGTTGTTGGTCAACCCGGACATCAAATTTTACATTTTAAAGCAATAAAAAAAGGCGAAGAAGTACTTCATTTTGAATACAAAAGGACTTGGGAAACGGAGACAGCAAATCAATGTTTCATGAAAGTTGAAGTAAATTAAAAAAGAGGATAAAAAAAAGTTGTTTTTTGCACTGATGGAAAATTAGCTCATTCCATTGGTGCATTTTTTCTATTGGAATGATACAAACTACTTGAATATTCTTGAACATAAAAAAGGGAGAGCTTTTTTTGTTTTTACGTTATACTTAAGCGAAGGAGCTCCCATCGGATTTATCTGGTGGGCATTGCCAACTATTCTGCGGGATATGAAAGTGAATGTAGAAAGCATCACTTCCATCACAGCCTTATTGGTGCTTCCTTGGGTGTTTAAATTTTTATGGGCACCATTAGTTGATACATTGCGAAACAAGAGGTTCGGTTTTAAGTCGTGGATATTTTTCTCACAACTGATAATGGCAGGTGCATTAGTGCCGTTGGTCTTTATATCTCCTGTTACCAATTTACCGGTTTGGATTGCTTGCCTGGTTGTTCATTCTTTGGCTGCAGCCACACAAGATGTTTCCATTGATGCAATGGTGATTAATACTGTAGCAAAGCAGGAGAGAGGAATATTGAATGGCTATATGCAGGCAGGAATGCTTACAGGCAGAAGCCTTTTTGGAGGCGGAGCATTAATAATGCTTAATTCGATGGGATTGGGTTTGGTAATGCTCTTGATGATTGGTTGTATCTGCATCACCATGACAGTTTTATTCTTTGTAAAAGAACCGGAGTATATCAGCAATAATGAAAGCCGTTTTAAATCTTTACTCAAAAATTTGTCACTAAGTTTTAGCAAGCGGAACACCTGGTTTGTTATTTTATTTGCACTAACAAGTGCGGCGGCTTTCGAAGTAGCTGGCGGACTGGCTGGGCCATTTTTAAAAGACATGGATATATCAAAAGAGAAGATAGGCTTCTTCTTTTTCGTGCCTGTTGTGGTTTGTATGTTATTAGGTGGATTGATTGGTGGCTGGCTATCCGATCGTATGAGCAGGAAAAAAGCTGTTAGTATATTTCTTTTGGGGTTCGTTTTCTTTGTTGCCTTGCTGGGTATAATGCCTTATGTTGATTTTATCAATGGGCCGATGCCATTTTATATTGCATTTGGAGGAATGTATCTGTTCGTCGGCATGTTCACTACTTCTTCCTATGCCTTATTTATGGATCAGACCAACCCAAAGATCGGAGCCACACAATTCAGCACTTATATGGCAGCTACCAACGGTTGCGAAGCATGGGCAATATGGGCAGCTGGAAAAATAACCGGAGTATGGGATTATTCCACTGCATTTTTAATTATGTGTTTGGTTTCTTTAACCGGGTTGTTTGTTCTAAAATACCTGAGCGCAGAAACAAAATGACATTTTATTTGCAATTGAAAAAATCAATTTAAATTGCTGTTACACTTTAAACCAAAAACGTATGCTTGAAATACTTGCAGTCATTTTCCTTTCAGGTAAAATAGGAGTTTTGGCTGAAAGAAAAGGTCAGAAAAAAGGGAAATGGAAAGCCTATACAATCCTTGGTTGGTTTATTTCAGAAATTGTGGGTATTGCAATCGGAATAGCAATGTTTGGATCAGAAGAATTAGCCCCAATGTTGTTGCTTGGTTATAGTCTTGCTATCTTAAGTTATTTCGCCATTCGACAATCGTTACAAAAAATGCCCGATATTGATACAGGTTTCGATTTCGAAAAAGATTCGAATAAACCATTAGAAAAATAATCTATTGATATTGTAGTCCGCTTTCCAAAGTAGCTTTACTCCTTTAAATCCTTCATTTCCTTAACTTTGCAGGCTATGTCCGAAGAAGTTAAAAAAGAAGAACGCAGCCTCAATTTTCTGGAAGAAATTATAGAAGATGATCTGAAAAACGGTAAGTACCAATCGATTGTTACCCGTTTTCCACCCGAGCCCAATGGTTATTTGCATATTGGTCATGCATCTTCTATTTGTTTAAATTTCGGGCTAACGCAAAAATTTCCTGGGTATACCAATCTTCGTTTTGATGATACTAACCCGGTTACTGAAGAGACGGAGTTTGTTGAAAGCATCAAAGAAGATGTTCGTTGGTTAGGTTTTGAATGGAAGAATGAAAGATTCGCCAGCGATTATTTTGACAATTTGTATGAGTTTGCTTTAAAGCTGATTGATAACGGACTTGCTTATGTAGATGACAGTACAGCAGAAGAGATGGCTGCGTTGAAAGGATCGCCTACAGAACCGGGTAAAGACAGCATTTACAGAACAAGAAGCATTGAGGAAAATAAAGATTTATTTATCCGTATGAAGAATGGTGAATTTCCGGATGGAAGCAGAACCTTGAGAGCAAAGATTGATATGAAACATATCAATATGCTGATGCGGGATCCGATTTTGTATCGTATCAAGCATGCACATCATCACCGCACAGGCGATAAATGGTGTATCTATCCCATGTATGATTTTGCACACGGACAAAGTGATTCTATTGAAGAAGTAACACATTCTATTTGTACACTTGAATTTGTGCCACACAGAGAATTATACGATTGGCTGATAAAAAGTTTAGAGATATATCCTTCGCATCAGTATGAATTTGCCAGAAGGAATATTAATTATACTGTTACGAGTAAAAGAAAATTGCTGCAATTGGTAACAGAAAAACATGTTACCGGTTGGGACGATCCAAGAATGCCAACCATCAGCGGATTAAGACGCCGCGGATACACACCCAAAAGCATCCGTGACTTTTGCGACAGAATAGGAGTGGCTAAACGGGAGAACTTAGTAGATGTAGGATTGCTGGAATTTTGTTTACGGGAAGATTTGAATAAGATTGCGTTGAGAAGGATGGTGGTGTTTGATCCCGTAAAAGTGATACTTACTAATTATGAAGGTAATGGTGAAGTATTGCATAGTGAAAATAATCCAGAAGATGAGAATGGTGGTGTAAGAGATATTTCATTCAGTAGAGAAATATATATTGAAAGAAACGACTTTATGGAAGTGGCACCTAAAAAATATTTTAGGTTAGCTCCCGGTCAGATGGTGAGATTAAAATCAGCCTACATTATTAAATGTGATGAAGTGATAAAAGATGCCGAGGGAAATATTAGCGCATTGCATTGCAGTTATATTCCTGAAAGTAAAAGCGGTTCAGATACATCTGATATTAAAGTGAAAGGAACTTTGCATTGGGTAAATGCAGCAGATGCTATGGAAATAGAAGTAAGAGAATATGATCGTTTATTTAAAGTAGAAGACCCGACAGATGAAGAGGGTGATTTTAAAGAGTATATTAATCCCGATTCGTTAAAAGTGGTAAAGGGATTTGCAGAGCCAGTATTAAAAGAAGCAAAATTGGAGAACCGTTTCCAGTTTATCAGAAAAGGATATTATTGTTTGGATAAAGATTTATCTGCTAATATATTGGTCTTCAACAGAACCGTTACTTTAAAAGACGGCTGGGCTAGGGATCAGAAAAATACCTGGTAAAAAGTTCAATATTTTTTTATTTGGAAATAAATTTTAATAATCTTAGGTTTAATATAGCAATATATCCCTCCCCCCTGAACCTTCTCTTTTTAGTAGCATATTAGTTTGGCTAACCAAAACCTCAAATATGAGAAAGTATTACATTTTACTTCTTATTGTATTTTTTATATGCGCTAAATCTTTCAATCAATTCGCACAGATTAGCGAAGTAACACTTATAGAGTTTGATGAAGATGATGGAAGCTTTGGATCCTTATCATCATCTATTGCGGGTGCTGGTATAAAAGGAAGTTTTGATGAGTAAATAAAAACAGGTAATGAAAAATTTAAATACAATATTATATTTATCCTTGAATAGTAAAATTTAGTTTATGAAGTCAAAAATCTACTTTCGCTTAAGCTTGTTGATAGTCGCATTCGTATTTTTAATTCCCCAAAAGTCAATGGCAACAATTTATACCATTGATGTTGCTCTTCGGGGAACACAAGAAGTTCCGCCGAGTCCTTCCACAGGAATAGGAAGTTTCATAGGAACGTATGATGATGTAACTAATATTTTAAATTTTCAGCTTCACTTCACAGGGTTAAATGCACCTACCACCGCTGCTCATTTACATGCACCTGCCCCGTCAGGTGTGAATGCTTCGGTTGTAATTGGCTTTGTGGGATTTCCGGTAGGAGTAACCTCCGGAATGTATGCTAATTCTTATACGCTTACTGAGGCACAGGAATCACAACTTCTTTGTGGTCTCTGGTATGTAAATGTTCATACCTCTGCATTTCCTGGTGGTGAAATAAGGGGTCAGCTACAAGAAGCTCCATCTTCCTCCTTTGATATTACAATATCAGGAACCCAGGAAGTTCCGCCCAACGCATCTACGGGATTAGGAAATTTAACGGGTAGTTATAATGCGGTAAGCAATGAATTATCTATAAATATTGCTTTTACCGGTTTAGTAGCCCCAACCACCGCTGCACATTTACATGCACCTGCTGCTCCAGGTGTGAATGCTTCGGTTGTAATTGGCTTTGTGGGATTTCCAGTGGGTGTAACATCGGGAACTTATGCTAATACTTATATTTTAACTGAGGCACAGGAAACTCAGCTTCTTGCCGGATTATGGTATGTAAATATTCACACTTCTACATTTCCGGGAGGTGAAATAAGAGGACAACTGGTAGAAGGTACTTTACCGATCAGTTGTGCAGCAGCGCCAACCGTAACGATTAACCAGGCAGCTGGCCAGTTAGACCCAACCGGCACCTCACCAATAAATTTTACAGTAGTATTCAGTGAAGCGGTAACCGGTTTTACAACTGGTGATATTACATTGAGCGGAACAGCCGGTGCTACTACTGCAATAGTTTCAGGAGCTGGACCAACATATAATGTGGCAGTATCCGGAATGACAAGCAGCGGAACGGTGGTTGCCACTATTGCAGCAGGTGTGGCCACAGGCACAATAAATGTGTTACCGAATCAGGCTTCATCAAGTACAGATAATACGGTTACTTATAACCTTTGCACCTCAACAACGACTGTTACTGAGGACCCTGCCTCGGCCCCCGGAGGTATCTCTTCGTTTGGCGTATCGTCTGGAGCGGGAACAGTCACGGTTGACCATATTAATTCTGGAACTGGATTACAGTCACTTACAGTGGTTGGAGCTCCGATCAATGCAATTGTCAATATACCGGCATTCGTCCCCGGCACATTTAGTCTGGTAACGGTAACCTATACGGCTATCAATCCAGCACTGCCGGTTGATTTCACTTTACGGGCGGCGAATTCGACTCAGGCCATCTTTATCAGAAGGGTGGAGTGTCCACCGCCGCCACCGCCACCGCCGCCAACTTGCACGCCATCTACGACAGTTACTGAAGGAGACTTGAACCCCGGTGGTATTGTTACTTTTGGGGTAACGAGTGGGCCAGGATCGGTAACGATTGATCATGTTAATGCTGGAATCGGAACACAATCCATCACTGTAGTCGGAGCGCCGGTCAATGCGATAGTTAATATCCCGGCATTTACTCCCGGTACTTTCAATCCGGTAATAGTAACCTTCACGGCAATCGATCCGAATCTACCGGTTGATTTTACTCTAAGAGCTGCTGGCGGGTATGCGACTGGTGTGCAGACTGCCGCCTTTATCCGGGTGCGGTGTGGTACCTGCACAGCTCCTACGATAAATCCAGTAGCTAATCAGACAGTATGTAACGGCGCCCCGACCACAGCAATTAACTTTAGTGGTTCAAGCCCCACTTCAACATACAACTGGACAAATGATAATACTGCCATTGGCCTTGCCGCCAGCGGCACTGGAAATATTCCTTCTTTTGTTGCAACCAACACCACGGCCGCTCCAATAGTTGGTACTATTACAGTAACACCAAGTTTACCTGGTAGCGGTCCAAGCGGCCCGGTAACTTTCTCTAACACAGCAAACATAGCGATACCCGGAACAGGAACCAGTGGCCCTGCCGCTCCTTATCCATCAGCT
>JBBSJN010000171.1:0-6428 GCA_038257235.1 Chitinophagales bacterium | reverse complement strand
TATGAATCAGGAAATAAAACCCATAAAAAGAAGTGAACAATTGGCTCCTCTCAGCAGGGAGCACCATGATGGATTATTGTTTGCCTGGAAAATAAAGCAGGGATTGGAGAATAAAACCTCAATTGAAACACTTCGAAAATATGCGATGTGGTATTGGCGAAACCATATTAAACAACATTTTTACCAGGAAGAAAAAATATTGATTCCCTATATGCCGGAAGAACATCCGATGGCCGCAAGGCTTAAGGAAGAACATGATCATATACGGGAATTGATATTGGGATTGGATGAAGAAGCAGATAAACAAACGTTACTGATTCTTTGCGACTTACTGAATAAACATATACGGTTTGAAGAAAGAGAGTTATTTGTTTATCTCGAAGAATTATTAACGAAAGAGCAACTTGATGATGTGTTTGCTGAAATTGAAAAACATCCGGTTACTTGTGAGACGGAGTGGACAGAGGAGTTCTGGGTGGGAAAGTAAGTTTTATTATAAAGTTTTATTTGCCTTTATATTCCTTTTAAAAGTCATTCTGTAAAGACTATAAAGACGCTTTAGTATCATTTCATTGTTTGGATAGTCTCTGTATGATTTAGGCTTGTCATTTAAAATAGTCTCAAATTCCTTAACGGATAAATCTAATTTTTTAGATATATATTCAATATCATATTTAAAATTATCTGGATTGTATGTGCTGCTTTTCAATTCTTCCAATGCTGTTTCTCTACTTATTTCGCCTGTACAGATTTGTGTAGACAAAGTAGCTCTTCTATAATCCAGGTTAAATTTTAATGGCAATAAATAGGATTGGATAAAAGCAGTGAATTTTGATTCGTGATGCTTGCCTCCATATTGTTTCCAATTAAGTTCAGTTTCTAAAACTGAAACGGCATCTTTTTTTGTGAATGGAATATAGTTAAGTATATAAATTATACGAATTCCTTTAATGAATTTGTAATAAACTTCTTTCCAGAAGCCGAAGTTGGGAAAGTTTTTAATTTTCTTTGATCCAAACTTTTTATGAACCGCATTGAAAAACTTTGTGTCCTTCGCATCATAGTGCCATAGGGCAGGTAATATTCCTTCTGTAGCTAAATTACCTCCGCTAATTACGTACTTAACGCCATATCTGGCAGCTACCTGGTGTAAAGATCCAAGAATGGCTATATCCGTTGGAGTTTCTGCTTCAATTACAGACGCTTTTAAAAATGCAATTTGTAAATCTCTGAACTCTTCCCAGTTTAATACATAACTTTCATAATCGAATCCGACCTTTTTTACCACGGCTTTGATGTTTTGAACAGATATGTCAGAATCCCAGCCATTATCTAAGTGAACCAGTAAAACTCTAAGCCCCATTTTTTTTAAAATGTATGCAGTATAGCAACTGTCTATTCCGCCGCTGATACCCAATATACAGTCGTACTCTTTATTTCTGCCTTTACGTTTTATTTTTTTTATTATTGATTGAAGTTTTTTCTCGTCTATTGTCGAGACTAAATTTCTTTTTTTTTCTATTTTCTAAATAGGTTATACAGTGATTGCAATAGCCATTATTATCGAATGAAATTTCAGGATCACTGGTATCCATTACACATCTTGAACAATGCCTATAGGTTACGTTGGCCATAGAATTAATTAAATACATTTTTCAGATCTTCCGGATAATTTAATAACACCCCTTTTTTTGGTCCATAATATACAAATATGCTGCCAGCAGCTAAGCCGTTTGCATATCCTTCTTTATACATTTTTTTTATATCATTCAGATTGCCGGCACCTCCAAGTGCTACCACCGGAATACTTACTGCTTTAGCAATTTCTTTAATCAAGCCAATATCATAACCTTTCATTGTGCCATCCAGACTTACAGACTGTATAATTAACTCTCCAGCACCTTTTTCTTCCATCAACATTGCAAATTCTACCGGAGTATTGGGGAGAGATTTACCAGCATTTTGTATCCATACTTTTTCTTTGCCCCAAATGTCTTTTTTTACATCAATGCATACAATAATTGTAGTGGAGCCAAAAGTTTCACTGGCTCTAGTAATAAAATCCGGGTTAAGTCCAGCACTAGAATTAATAACTACCCTTTCTGCTCCTGCATGAATGATGTTTCGTATGTCCTCAATTGTTTTAATACCTCCTCCAACTGCGAAGGGCATATGGGCTTCTTCCCCTACTTTTCTTACAAAATCTAAAGATATTAATCTATTTTCTTTTGTTGCCTGAATATCTAAGAAGATTAATTCATCAACTTTTAAATCATTAAACACATTAACTGCGTTAATTGGATCACCTATGTATGCAAAGTCTTTAAATTGACGGGATTTTACTAATCCTTTATCTTTTAATAATAAAACCGGTATCAATCTTGGTCTGTACATCAAATAGCAATAAAATTACTCAACAACTTTGTTCCTGCTGTATAACTTTTTTCAGGGTGAAATTGAACTCCCATAATATTATCTTTTTCAATGGCGGAAGTAAAATTATATTCATAGTTTGTTTCCCCTAAAATATCTTCTTTATTATCCGAAACGAGATGGTAGGAATGGAGAAAATAAAATTCCGACAAATCAGGAATATTATTAATCAGATTACTTTTTTTTGAAAGCAGAATCTTATTCCAACCGATGTGCGGCACTTTATAAGTTAGAGTGTCTTGAATAGAAAACTTTACTACACTTGCATCTATCCAACCAAGACCGCTAATATTCCCTTCTTCACTTTTTGTTGTCATTAATTGAAGCCCAAGGCAAATACCCAATACAGGTATTTTTTTAATCAATACTGATTCATTTAGTTCATCTATTAGGTTGAATGATTTAAGATTCTCCATTGCTTTTTTAAAATGGCCGACACCGGGCAATATTATCTTATCAGCCTTTTTTATTTCAGCAGGATCCGAAGAAACAACCGGCACGACATTCATGCGGTGTAAACTTCTTTCTACGGAATGGAGGTTGCCCATACCAAAATCTGGAATTAAAATGCGAGCCGGCATCTAACTAGTTGAATCTTTTTTAATGGGGATAGCCACTTAGCTAAGTGTTAACCATTAGCAAATATATCCTTTTTATTCTTTTAATAGGTTGGTCAAGTAACCTATATAAATCCTGCTTTAATGTTGATCTATCCAATTTCTTTTGTGGTTTGTGATACCAGCAATGGTGTTTTAAGAAGTTTGTACTTTGCTCTTTATAGGATTTGTTATCGACTTCAATAAATTAATTAACTCACATAAGGTTTCATAAATACATTTTAAAATGAATGGGTCTCAAACAGATGCCATGAAAACGGGACGTACAAGTGAGACCTTCTTCCACTGGAAGAAGCTAGACAACGGGCGATGCTATGAAAAACTGAAGCTGGTAAACAAATCCTTCAACAATCTCATTTCATTTTACCACCTCGCTACAATCTTAAAATTAATCAACCTTGGTGTAAGCCTGTTAGGTAATAAATAAACGGTGTTGGAAAAATCTTTTACAAAAAGATAGGAGATAGTGTTGGGCCGGTCAATGATGTTGAATACTTCGAGACTTGCCCAAATATTGTCGAAGTTGCGGAAAGGAGAGTGGCTGCGGCGTTTTGCTCTGTCGTCGTCCATCAGCAATGCACTGAAACCAATATCGGCTCGGATATAGGGTTCGATGACGGCGGCATTGCGATAGCGAACGGCATTGGGAATATTGTACGGCATATTGCTTCCGTACAATAAGTTGAGGTACATTTTAAAATTTTTGTTAGTAGGCAGATAGTCGGAGAAATACATGCCGAATGTAATGCGCCGATCCTGCGGACGACGAAGCCAGCCTACATCAAATCTTGAACTGTCAGTAATCGTTTGGTCGGTGCTTTGTGCTGTGATGAAATCGCCTGCTGCATTTTTATAACGATAGTAATGATCGCCGTTAATGTCTTCAGCCGTTTTCATAATGCCGATGCTGATCCAACTTTCTGCATCTTTTACTAATTCGCCATGCAAACGCATTTCTATACCGGCGGCATAAGCTTTGGCATTGTTCTCACCAAAATATCGGATGCGGACATTGTCAACATCATACGGCACTACATCGGTCATGCTTTTATAATATGCTTCCGTAGTCCAGCGCATCGGTCGACCATTGATGCCGATAAAATTATAATCGAAACCGGCAACACCTTGCCAACTTTTTTGTGATTTTAATTCGGTGTTGATGCTGCCATCATAACGTCGAAGCTCTCTGTAAAAAGGCGGCTGATTGTATGCACCGGCTGCTACACGAAAAATAATATCCCGTTTCCAATTGGGACTCCAGCTTGCACCAACTCTTGGAGAAATAAGAAACTCTCCATTGAGAGAATTGTAGTTGAAACGTACACCGGCTGTTAACGTTGCTGAATGAGATGAATCGTTACCGAGTAAAATATTATCCTGTATGTAACCGGAAAATTTATTGATGTCTAATGCGGCGGATGATTTTATTACTTTATTCAGGCGGAGCATATTGGGTTGATATGGTAATGCATATCCGGCGGAATCCTGGAATTCCCATTCGTTTAGTTTGTCGTTGATCTTTGCTTTATCATAACCTATTCCCCATTGAAAAGCATGTTTGCCCTGATCGTAAAATCCTTTGTGTGATACATTCCAGTTTTCTACGTTCAATTCATTTCTTGCCCAGTTCTGGTACACACCTGCACCCAATGGATTTACAATTAAACCATAGGTTGGATTTCTTTTGTCAAAATCTCTTTCACCAAAAAGATAAGCACCGATGATGTCTACATTTTCTTTTTCATCATTTTCAAACCGGGAAGCCATCCATTTCAGTTTCAGTTTTTTGGTTGGCTGATTGATGAGAGAGAAACCAAGCATGTTGGTTTGGTATTCATCTTTCTCTCTTCCTTCAAAATAAATATCTACACCAATTGTTGCACTAAACACTGGAGAAAAAACAGAAGTAGTGAGCTGACTTGTTTGTGGTATGAGTGAAAATTTTGTTTGTGAGATATTGCTCAATAATTCTGCCGACCATTTAGCATTGAACTGGTAAGCAAGCAATGCCTGAAAATCTGCTGATGATGGTACATAGTTTCCTTTTGTTTCCTGGCTGCTTAATAAATTCCTGTTACTGCGATTACGAATACCAAGCAGGTAGCTGAATTTTGAATTATTGTTGACACCTTCTACTTGTAAGCCTTGTTCCAGAATACTTACATAAGCAGAGCCGCCGAATTTCTTGGGTTTCTTGTATTGAATATCAAGTACACTACTCAATTTATCGCCATACTTTGCTTGAAAACCACCGTTGTAAAAACTGATTCCTTTCACCATTTCAGGATTGATGAAACTAAGGCCTTCCTGTTGTCCACTTCTTACAAGATAGGGGCGGAAGATTTCAAAGTCATTCACATAGATGAGGTTCTCATCATAACTACCGCCACGAACAGAATATTGAGAAGTCAACTCATTATTAGAGCCAACGAATATTTTAATAAGACTTTCCACACCGGTTATGGCTGATGGAAGATTGATAATAGTTTTTGGATTTGGTTTGATAAGACCGGCTTCTCTTCTGTCTCGTTGATCAGAAACAATAACTTCCTGTAATGTTTTTTCACCTTTTTCTAAACGAATAGTAACTGTTTCCTCCTCGCCTTCATTCAGCAGAAAATTCTTTTGTTCTGTATTGCGGCCGGCGTAGGAAAATATCAATGCAAAAGCTTTGTCAGCAGCCACTGTTAAGCGGAAGTAACCTGAATCGTTGGTAACGATTCCTTTTGCTTGTCCTAATATGACAATAGAAACATTTGGTAACGGGTTTTCATTATCGTCAACAACTTTGCCGGATACAAATGCAGATTTTCCTGCCTTGCCGGCAGGCAGGTTCTGGGAGAAACCAATGACAGTAAGCAAAATGCAGAAAGCAGTTAGAATTATTTGGCGTAAGGTTTTTTTCATAAGTGAATCTTCGTCAAGATACGAATTTTGTGGAAGTGAAATTATTTTGGTCTACCTTTTATGAGCATCAAAATTCCGATTGCTGCTATAACCGCTCCGATTATTGGCACATGAATATTTTTTTTTAAAAGTTCTGCCGGTGCTGTCAGCACCATTGCCAATAATCCGCCTCCACCAAGTAAAATAAAGAAGGTTCCGAAGTAGTAATTACGATATGGGCTTTTGAGAGCTTTGAGGCATAGCTTGAATGTTACTATAAAAACAATTAAAATAATAGCAAAGGTGATAACCTGAATGAATGTCCAGAGCCAGATATCCTCTTTTGTAGAAACGTAGATATTGTTTGTAAGAAATACTTCGGATGGTTTGCCAAAATAATTAAAGGCAAATAATATAAAGTAAGCACCAATTGCCCATAAGGCCGTTTCGAATTTGCCGGGTGGTTTAACTTTTTTTGTTTTTGGCATTATA
>JBBSJN010000170.1:0-6450 GCA_038257235.1 Chitinophagales bacterium | reverse complement strand
TGATTTTAAAGTAGTGACCGTTTGAAGATTGAGTTGATTGCTGCCTGTGCTATCTATACCATACAATCCGATACCCAACCGAACCATATCCATTTGCATTTCGGGATGGCGAACTACGGCAGCCGAATTGGCGATATGGCTTATAAAATTATATCCGGTCTGTTCTTTTAATTTTTTTACAGCATTATTAAACTTCAAAAACTGTAGTTGAGAAAATTCATCATGCATCATTTCTTCGCTGGAAGCTAAATGAGTAAAAACGGTTTGAATTTTTAAAGAATCTGTTTCAATTAATCTTTCCGAAAGTTTTTCAATATCATCAACAGAAAAACCAAGTCTGTTCATGCCAGTTTCTATTTCAAGATGAACGGGGTAATGCTGAATTCCTTCTTGCTGCAAAAAATGATCAAACGAATGCAATAGTTCAAATGAATATAATTCCGGTTGCAGATTATGCTCAACAATTGTTTCAAATGCATATTCTTCGGGGTTCATTACCATTATCGGCAAAAGGATACCGGCTTTTCTTAATTCAACGCCTTCATCAGCATAGGCAACTCCCAGGTAATCTACTTTGTGATACTGTAATATGCCAGCAATTTCTGCACCTCCGCTTCCATACGCAAATGCTTTCACCATTGCCATAATCTTTGTTTCAGGTTTCAAACATTGCTGATACTCCTTCAGATTATGAACAATCGCATTGAGATTAATTTCTAAAGCAGTTTGATGTGCTTTCTGCTCCAGCAACTGAACAATTTGTTCGAAAGCAAAAACTCTGGCTCCCTTTACCAATATTACTTCTTCTTTAAACTGAGAAGAAAGAAACTGATCTAGAAAATCAGTTGTAGAAGGGAAAAGTTGAATGTGCATATCCTCACTCTTGTTGCCAGCTTGAAAAAAAGCAGAAATATTTTCTCCGATTCCAATCAGTCTTTTTATTCCGTGATTTTGCAGGCCTTTAAAAATTTGTGCATACAACAGCTTATCTGGCATGGAACTTTGCAAAAAATCAGAAAGAATAACAGTTTTATTTTCACCAGCACTTTGCTGATCCAGAAAGTTTAAAGCAATTTCTAAGGAGCTGATATCAGCACTATAACTATCATTAACTATTGAACAATGATTTATTCCTTTCTTTAACTCCAACCGCATATTGACGGGTGTCAATAGCTTCATTCTTTCCGCTATCAATTTATTATCATATCCTAAATGTAACATTGCCTGCCAGCAGGTAATTGCATTCTGTATTGAAGCATCATCATTAAAAGGGATTGATATAGCAATACCAAATGTTTTATAAATGGCCGATATAGTACTTGTAGTTTGTTCCTTTTTTATATTATTAACAACTACTGATTCAGGAATTGCCACATTGCGAAACAACAATCGCTTCTCCTTTTCTTTTTGAGCTAAAGAACTGAATCCTTCACTATGAGCTTCGCCAATATTCGTTAGCACACCAATTGTTGGCTGAATGATCTTCTCCAACTTATCCATTTCTCCCGGTCGAGAAATTCCTGCTTCAAATATTCCCAAAGTATGCTGCTCATTCATCTGCCACACACTTAACGGAACACCAATCTGTGAATTAAAACTCTTTGGACTTCGTACAATATTATAATCCTGATGTAATAATTGGTAAAGCCATTCCTTTACAATTGTTTTTCCATTACTGCCTGTAATTCCGATTACGGGGATGTTGAATTTTTTTCTGTGTTCAGTTGCAAATGTTTGCAGTGCCTGCAAGCTATCATCAACCTTAATAAAATTTGCTTCGGGGAATTTCTTAGTTTCAATTTTCTGGCTAACAACAAAAGACCGTACTCCTTTTTTATATACTTCAGCAATGAACTGATGTCCGTCCCGCCGGACTCCAACAATCGCAAAAAAAAGGGAAGACGGAGGAGAGTAGATTTTACGACTATCATACAAAAGATGCTCTATTTGCACATCGTTTAGTAGAACCGCTTCTCCCTTAATTACCGAAGCAATATTTTGAATTGTATATATCAAATGTTTACATCAATGTCGTCTGGTATATCTTCCGTCTCTGCTGCTTTTATCCTGGCATTCTTTTTATCTATAAATAATGAATAAAAGATAGAACCAGTAATACAAACCATAATTACTCCGAGAGAAATAACCACCTGTATTTGTTTATCTACTAATTGATTTATCCATTTTTCAGCAAGCATTTTTATTCCGATAAATACCAATACAATAGCTATTCCTTGTTGCAGGTAATCAAATTTGTTTACTGCCCCTCGTAGCAGGAAAAATAATGAACGCAAACCCAATACGGCAAAAATATTCGATGTATAGATAACTAATTTATCTCTTGAAATACCCATTACTGCCGGAATAGAATCTAAAGCAAATACCAGATCAATTGCAGCCAGCATGATTACAACAACAAAAAGATTTGTATAAAATTTTTTACCGTCAATTCTGATTGTGTATTTTCCATCACCATCGTGTGCTACTAAGGGCAGAATTTTTTTGAGTATTTTATATACTTTGCTTTCTTCGGGCTTGAACTCTTCATCATTATTGGCCACAAACATTTTATACCCGGTGTATACAAGAAATACTCCGAAAATATAAAGTATCCAATGAAACCGCTCTACCAGTGCAACGCCTACTGTAATAAAGATGATCCTGAAAACAATAGCCATTAATATTCCGGCAAGCAGCACACGGCCATAATTTTTTTCTTTTACACCAAAAGCTGAAAAAATAAGTATGAAAACAAAAATATTGTCGATGCTCAGACTCCACTCCATCAAGTAAGCACTTAGATATTCTAATGCCAACTCTTGGCCTTTCTCAATCCACATAAAAATGAAAAAAGCCAGTGCAAGTCCTACCCAAAAAAATGTCTGGTACAACGCCTGTCGGATGGTAACCTTCTGACCTTTCTTACTCATTAGTCCAAGATCAAAGATCAATGCTACAATAAGCACAATACCAAAAACGAGATAAGTAATCTGATCAGTAGACATTATTAAAATTTATACGAAGTGCAAAGATAGCTGTAATGGAGAAGTTGTCTTTATAGCCTATGCTGCATATTTACGTTTTCTTACTTGCTGATATACCCAGCCAAACAATAAAACCAGTAAAACAGGTAACGCAATATTGATAAACTGCCAGGTTGTTTTTTGGTCCTTTACTTTTTGTGTGTTCAAAAGCCTTAGCACAATATCTTTATTACGGGTTTCAATAATTCCCGGTTTATTTACAAGATACTCCATGCAATTCAACAAAAAGTCGCGGTTGGCAAACTGGTATTCGTACTGAGAACCCATAGTATAAAAATTCATTCCCATTGGCAAAGGACCGTCTTTTGGTGAAATGTCATTTAATACCATGTCTCCATCACCTACAATAATCATCTTATTGTCCTTAATACTTTCATAAAGAAAGGGTGTTCCTTTTGCATTCAAACTATCAATCTGAGACTTAGAAGCTCTATTACGATAAAGAGAACTGAATTTACCTTCTAATAATACAGCGACAGGAATATCTTTCTTGTTAAACTTAATATCTTCTGGGACGTTTCTGTTCTCATTTAAACTGATTAGCGCAGGAGTACTAATTTTTCTTGAATTGGAAGATGATGATAATAAAATAGTCTTACTAATACCAGGGCTTAAAATCGTATCTATGGAATTTACAAATCGGCCTGCAACTAATCCAATATTTTTATTAATTCCATGATTGCCCTTTGTGCTGAATAATGGATAATAATTCCACTTTAAGAATTCATATTGAGGATTTTGAGGATCACCTCCAACAACAAATGGCATAAAATCACAATCCAAATCCATTACAAGATCCTGATTTATACGAATCCCATATTTAAAAAGCTGGTCAGTAAGATTAAGGTTTCGATCAAATGCGATTGTTTCTCCTTTTGCATAGCGAAGACTATCCTGTTCTGCTATTAAATTATCAATAAAAAGAAGCAGTTTTCCTCCTCTCATAACAAACTGATCAAGTTTCAACTTTTCTTCTTCTGAAAATTGAATAGTTGGTTTAACACTGATAAAGACATCAATTCGATTAGGGTCATTAAGTTCTGTTGAAATGTGACTGTGTTTATTAATATCAAAAACTCCTAGTTGATATTTTTCACCTAGTGCATCTTGAATACCATATGTCCTGGCATCTGCTGGCTCACCATTTCCGATTGAATATGCAACATGTGGTCTTTGTATATCAACCAAGCCATCTAGTGCACTTACAAATTTATATTCTAATAAAGCCTCAGCGCTATTTATAGCCTTTTCTGGGGATGAATTATCGGATGCTGAAATTGGGGGGACAGTAAATAGTGTTACTAATTCTTCTTTGCCATTATATTTAAGTATTGCAAATGGATAAGCCAAACTGCTGCTCTCACCTGTTTTTATCTGAGCTTTTAAGTTGATAGGATATGCTCCCATTCTTTCCAGTGAGTCGGCATATTTAAATTCATTAGTACCAGGGATTTTATCTTCAGGTGAAATAAAAGTATAATTAAACTTCGAACTGTTTGATTCCATTAATAATTTCAGAAATTCATTTACACTATTTGTTAGTTTTCGAAACTTTGCCGGAAATTCTCCTTTCAGAAATACATCAATCTGTACTTCATCATCAAGATTTTTCAATAAATCTTTGGTAGCCTTACTAAGTGTATATCGTTTTTCCTTGGTCAGGTCAAAACGGACATGAAAAGTTGAAGCGAGGTAATTAACTGCAAATAAAATAACCAGCAGCAACAGCCACCAGAATTTCGAAGCAAATATTTTGTTTACGATGCTCTTCATTTATCGCTTTAATAAGTTTCGATTGGTAATACTTAAAAACAATAATATAACAGACAAAAAGTAAACTATATCCCTTGTATCGATCAATCCCCGGCTGATGCTGCGGTAATGAAAATCTATTCCTATCATTTCCGTATAATAATCCGGGCCATTACTAAAGGCAGGTAATTTACTGATGGCACTAAAGCCATAGTACAATAAAGCACAACCAATAAGGCTAACGATAAAGGCAACTACTGCATTATTCGTAAAACTGCTACAACAAATACTGATAGCTGTAAATACAGCAGCAAGGAAAAACAAACCAATATAGGAGCCAATGGTTGCTCCCATATCCAATCCTTCATTGGTAGAAAGGCGCTGGATAGAAAAAATATAAATAATGGTTGGTAATAATGCGATGAAAACGACTATCAGGCTTCCGAGGTATTTACCACCAATAATCTGCCAGCGGCTTAACGGTCTTGTTTGTAATATCTCATACGTTCCCGTCTTAAACTCTTCCGAAAAACTTCGCATCGTAATAGCAGGAATCAATAATAAAAGTATCCAGGGAGCTAATTGAAAAAAACGGTCTAATGTGGCATAACCAAAATCGAGGATATTATCGTCAAACACAAAAAGCACCAGACCGTTTACCAACAGGAAAACGATAATGGCAATATAACCGGTAAGGCTACTGAAAAACTGACGAAGTTCTTTTTTACAAACTGACCACATAGGCTTGGTATGGTGCAAAATAAGCCAAAGCATTTATATTTCAAGCCAATGACTTATGTATAGCCATTAAAAAATCCCTCTGAAAAGAGGGAAATTTAGTTTCATGCTCGGGATTTAATATGTTATACGGCAAAACTTTCTCCACATCCACAGGTTCGGCTGGCATTAGGATTACTAAAGTAAAATCCTTTCCCATTTAATCCGTCTGAAAAATCCAGCGTTGTATTTACAAGGTAAAGAAAACTTTTCAAGTCTGTTACGATTTTAATTCCATTGTCTTCAAAAGCCTGATCCATTGGTTTAGATTCATTGTCAAAGTCCAGTTTATAACTAAGACCTGAACAACCTCCGCCAACCACACCAACACGAACGAAATATGACGAATCGTCTCCTACACCAGCATCCTTCATCAATTGATGTACTTTTTCTTTTGCTTTATCGCTTATATATATACTGTTCTCTAATGCAACACTCATTGTCTAATGTAGTAATTTGAAAATGTGCCGATATGCCGATGAACAACATAGCTAATCAACACATCGATAATTGACTAATCGGCTTATTAATGAACTACACTCTCTTCAAACTTCAATGCTTCCATACCATTCTTCTGGCGATAGTCATTGATTGCTGCTTTTATAGCATCTTCTGCCAATACAGAACAGTGAATTTTTACCGGAGGAAGGTTTAACTCTTCCACGATAGACATGTTATCAATAGTTACTGCTTCGTCAATTGACTTCCCCTTCAACCATTCTGTGGCTAAAGATGAAGATGCAATGGCAGAGCCACAACCAAATGTTTTAAATTTAGCGTCTTTGATAACACCAGTAGCTTCGTCTACTTCAATTTGAAGACGCATTACATCGCCGCACTCAGGTGCACCAACAAGGCCAGTTCCTACAGTTGCTTT
>JBBSJN010000169.1:0-6462 GCA_038257235.1 Chitinophagales bacterium | reverse complement strand
TAATTGAAGATAAAACCGATGAGCTGGAAAAATCAATCAGGCGGTTTACTATTCTTTCTAAAGTAAGAGAGCTTCGTATTGACAAATTTTCTATAGCGGAGCAGGCCAATGAAATTCTTGTAAAAGTACAGGAAGCATTTGAAGTGGATGCCTGTACCATTCACCAGATTAAGAATAGTAAGATGGAATTGCAGGCAAGTATTGGAGTCGATCAAGAAGAAGTAGAAAAAATATTATCCCTTTCATCTCCTTATCTTAATGAAATAATTGTTAAAAGGAAAAGTCTGGCAATAGAAGATGTGAGAGTTGATACAAAATATTCCGGCAGCACAGGCACCCGGAATTCAGCCTTTCAGTACATATCCTGTTTAGGCTCTCCCATGTTGGCGGGCAAGGAGGTAGTTGGTATCCTCAAAATTTATGTTGTCAAAGCAAAAAGAATATTTACAAATCTGGAAATAGAACACCTTCATCTGGTAGCCAGTCAGATTGCACATTTTCAGGAAAATACAATGCTGTTTGAGCAAAATGAAAAACATAAAGAGATTCTGGTAAAGCAAATTGTTGCCAGAAAAAAAATAGAAGAAGCAATTAAAGAAAGTGAAGAAAAATATCGTAACCTGATAGAGCAGGCTTCAGATCCGATAATCGTTTACAATACGAATGGCACAATTATTACCTGTAACATGGTAACCAGTAATCTGACTGGTTATTCAAAAGAGGAGATAATAGGATATAACGTTAAAGATTTTTTCTTTCAGGAAGAATCGGAGGATATTCTGTTTCAAATTAATGATATAACAGCTGGTGATGCATCCATTATTGAAAGTAGGCTGAAATGTAAAGATGGCTCTTTTATAGATTTAGAAGTAAATAGCAGGTTAATGCCCGATGGCTCTGTAATGATTGTTGCAAGAGACCTTACGGAAAGAAAAAAAACGCAGGAACAGATTGTAGAAAGTAATAAACAATTGAGGGATCTGGCTGCTCACCTGTTAAGTATTAGGGAAGAAGAACGGAGAAGAATTGGACGGGAAATTCATGATGACCTGGGGCAACAACTTACTGCCGTTAAAATGGATGTGGCCTGGATCGATAAAAAAATGCCGGAGGATAATGTATTGTTGAAAGATAAGTTGAAGAATATTATTGGATTGCTGGATAACAGTAATCAATCTGTTCGTAGAATATTAAATGAATTAAAGCCAAGTATTCTTGATGAATATGGTTTAATCGATGCTTTAGAATGGCATAGCAAACAATTTACAAACTCAACAGGTATACAGGTTGTACTTACTACAGATGAACCTGAAATACGAATGGAGGAAGAAATGGCTACTTGTATATTTCGGGTGTGTCAGGAAGCATTAACCAATGTAGCCCGGCATGCAGAAGCAAAAAATGTTCTAATTTTATTGAAAATTATTGATGATCATATTGTTGTAAAGGTTACTGATGATGGAAAAGGGTTTGAATTGGCAGCAGTGAAGAATAAAGGATCGTTTGGCTTATTAGGTATGCATGAAAGAGTAAGATCTTTAGCGGGAAGTTTACAAATAGATTCAACGGTAAATAAAGGGACAAGCATAATAATATCATTACCTTACAGTAATCACAAAAAAAATCGATCATCATGAATAAAATAATACTGGCCGATGACCATAGTTTTATTCGTGTAGGGCTTATTCAGATTTTGAAAGATGAATATCCGACAATTGAAATAACAGAAGTAGAAGATGGAGAATCATTGATCAACGAAGTTTCGAAAAACGATTTTGACCTGGTAATTTCAGATCTTGATATGCCTGGCAGAAGCGGATTGGAAGCACTGATACAAATCAAGCTAATAAAGCCCGAGCTGCCGGTACTGATACTAAGCATTTATTCGGAGGATCTTTATGCTGTTAGGGTTTTAAAAGCCGGAGCATCCGGCTACCTGAATAAAAATGCTGCACCTTATGAATTGATTACGGCTATTCAACGAATTGCTTTAGGAAGAAAATATATCACCACTGAGCTCGCCGAAAAGTTGCTGGAACATATGGATTCTGATAAACTGCCACATGAGTTTCTTAGTAACAGGGAATTTGAAATATTTAAATTGCTGGCGGTAGGAAAAACAATTACACAAATTGCTGAAATGCTCTCCCTGGCATTAACCACTGTAAGTACGCACCGGAGCCGGATCATGGAGAAATTGGGATTATCCAATAATTCTGAATTGACCCGTTATGCAATAACGCATCATATTATAACAGATATTGATACATAACAAGCATCTGAATAAAATTATCTTATAGTAGTACTACTACAAGATTCCGGCATATTTCCTACCAGAACATAGTCTCATCTGCTATTTTTTTTTGTTACTAAAAGAAGTTCTTTGTATTATAAATAGCTCAATGGAAGTATTGATTATTGATAGCTCTGCCGATATTATTAAAAGGCTTAAAGAATTAGTTGCTGAGTTGGATAGTATAAAGGCTATTCATGATGCAGTAACCTGTAAAGAAGCAATAGAAAAAATAAGAGTTATCAAACCTGCAATCGTATTAATAGATATTAATTTTCCCAACAACAAATCTCTTGAATGCATAACAGAGATAAAAACATATCAAAAAGAGGCAACTATAATTGCCATGTCAAATGGAGCGTTGCCAATGGATGAGATACAGTATAGGTTACACGGAGTAACACACTTTTTTGACAAGTACCATGAATTCGAAAAAATTCCAGCGGCAATTCAATCATTAGCTAAATAACTAAGCAAAAAATTTGTAATAAATAAAGAAGTGTTAAATGGAAGATGGAGCTATTAAAAAAACTGGTTGGATCAATAAAAAAGGAGTTTATTTTTTATTCTCATTTTTGCTTTAGTAGTGTTGAGCTCAGCTTTTTACTGGTTTGCACAGGAAAATAAATGGCTTTCTGATGATTATCAGAAGCAAAATGAATTAATTCTTCAACAGGAAAAATTTGACCATCTCTACCTTTTTATTCAAAAAGCTGAATCAGGAGTAAGGGCATATGCTAGTACAGACAATACTAAATATGTAAAAAATATAGGAGCATCACTCGATTCTATACGCTTTCACTACCAGGAAATCAAAAAACATCTTCAAACAGAAAATACTACAATCGGTATTGGTGTCTATGCTGAATTTGACAGTTTAATCCGTGAGAAGATTGCTTTTATGGAAATGGCAAAAAGTCTTTGCGATGCAAATGATTGTGCCGGTGCCCTGCAATTGATTGCAACGGAGAGAGGAATAGATCTTACCAATGCAATATTGGCAATTAATGAAAATACCAGTATAGCTACCAGGAAATCGTTAAATGAATCAAAAGAAAAGTTTGCAAGAGTAAATAACCTGAATAATAATACAGCTTATATAGGTATTGGTGCAGCATTGTTAATTATAGTTATTGTTATTTATCTGCTTAAAAAAGAAATCAAAAGAACAAAAAGCATAACAGATCAACTTCGGATTCAAAAAGATTACTTACGCATTACATTAAATAGTATTGGTGAAGGTTTAATTGCAACAGGTAAGGATGGGAAAATAGTATTTATGAACCCCGCTGCAGAAAAATTAACCGGCTGGAAAAATGCAGAAGCAAAGAACCTGCCTTTACAGGATATATATAATGTTTTTAATGAAGAGACGGGAAAACCTTTTGAAAGTGTTGCTCATCGGATCTTAAAAGAGGGTATCGTTATTGCATTTGAAAACAATACGATTTTAAAAACGAAAGATCAGGGCTCAATCATTATCAGTAATACTGGTTCACCTTTATTAAATAAAACAGGAAAAATTGAGGGGGCATTGCTGGTCTTTAAGGATATTACCCAACAAAAAAAAGATGAAGAAAAAATAAAAAGTAGCGAAAAACGACTAAGGGATATGATTGAACATTTACCTGAAGCTATTTATACCTGTGATGCTGATGGTTATATTAAAATGTTTAATAAAGCAGCAGTTAAGCTCTGGGGCAGAGAACCGGTTATTGGTAAAGAACTATGGAGTGGATCGTGGAAGATTGTAAATAAAGATGGCTCTACTATTCCAGCTGAAGAATCTCCAATGGCAATTGCTATAAAAGAATGCAAACCAGTATATGGAAAGGAGCTAACGATAATAAGAGAGGATGGAACCATTCGGCAGGTTCTGCCTAACCCTACTCCTTTATTTGATGAGAACGGGAAAAATACCGGAGCAGTAAATATGTTGATTGATATTACTGATAAAAAGGAAAGGGAAATATTAATCAAAAAAACAGAAGAAAAATATAAAAACCTTATTGAGCAGGCCAGTGATGCAATTGTTGTTTACTCTATAGATGGAAAAATCCATGAGTTTAATACTATTTTATGTTCCATATCCGGCTATACCCATGACGAAATAAGTCAGCTTCATCTTCAGGATATTTTAGTGGGAAAATTAATAGAATCTCCTGAAAAATATGAAGCAATGACAAAAGGTGAAACGGTTACACTCAATCGCCAGTTTAGAAGAAAAAATGGCGAATTGGTTGAAATGGAAATAAGAGCAAAGGCAATTAGTGATAATAAATTTCTGGCTTTTGCCCGGGATATTACAGAAAGAAAGAAAGCAGAACAGGCACTCAAAGAAAGCTCAGCTGTGCAGAAATTAATCATGAATTCGGCACTGGATGCAATTATATGTATTAATACAGAAGGGCAGATAACCGTTTGGAATCCTGTTGCAGAAAAAACATTTGGTTGGTCTGAATCGGAAGTGATTGGAAGGCCACTAACAGAAACTATTATCCCCGCCAGGTATAGGGAGCAGCACAATGCAGGCATGAAAAGATATCTCCAAACAGGCGTAGGGAATGTATTAAACAAAACGATTGAAATTTCAGCTATTAACCATAAGGGAAATGAACTACCAGTTGAATTAAGTATTGTATCCATTAAAAATGCAGATACTCAGTTTTTCTGTGCATTTATCCGTGATATCAGTGAACGGCAAAAGGCTCAAAAAAATATTCTGGAAAAAAATAGTCAATTGCAGGTGTTATCAGAACATCTGCAGGAAGTAAGGGAAGAAGAAAGAACATCCATGGCAAGGGAGATTCATGATGAGCTTGGGCAACAATTAACGGTAATGAAAATGGACGTTGCCTGGTTGCAGGATAATTTAAGAAAAGATGAATCATCGGTATTTAAAAGATTCGAAGAATTTAAAAGTATGCTGGATCTTACTGTCAATACAGTTCGCCGGATTGCTTATGAACTTCGCCCCAGTATTCTTGATGATATGGGACTGGGGCCAGCCATTGAATGGCAATTAGTAGAATTTGAGAAAAGATCAGGTGTAAAATGTATATATAACGGCGAAAAAGAAAAACTACCATTAAATGATAATGCAAGAACCGGGTTGTTTAGAATTGTTCAGGAATCTTTAACCAATGTTGGGCGGTATGCAAAAGCGGAACAGGTAAAAGTTAGTCTCCGGCAAGAGGAGCATAAAATAATACTTACGATTATGGACGATGGAGTTGGGTTCGAGCCGGATAAACTCGCCTTTAGAAAAACATTAGGAATACTTGGCATGAAAGAACGTTGTACAATGGTGGGCGGTGTTTTTGAAATTAATTCAACACCTGGAAGCGGAACTACAATAAAAGTTATAGTTCCTGTTCAAAGTGAAATAACAGACGATTTTTTGTTACAATAGTTACTCTCCCGGATGATATGTTTTTTTGGCCTGTTTTAAAATATCTTCTTTATAAAATAAAACATCTTTAAATATCCCTTTACTGTACATTAATCCCTGGTCAAAAAAATGCGGAGAGTTTTCATCACCACTTTCACCGCCGGCTAATAAAGATTTAGCTTTTATCTTTTTGCCAAATTCTACGGCTGCAATAAAACTGTTGCCATTTACCCCGTATCTTTTTTTAGTACCGGGAAATATTCTGCTGTTATAAGAAGGTAACATACCCCATGCAGAAGAGGCAAATCCAACCGGATAACTTGGTTTAGTATCATCAAACTTATTTTCAATGGATGTTGATATACGTTGAAAACGATTTATTTCGCCCCAGGGTAATTGCCATTTACCATAACGGGTTTGCAAATCTTTAATGGTAGCCATTAGTGCCTCTAATAAAGTATTTGGCCCTGCAAATTTTGCAAAACTTTTTGTTTTTTCTACAATGTCAGTTCCATTGGTACGATTAATTTGTGCTTGTAAACGCTGGCCCCATTCTATAGCTAAAGTTGTGGCTATTGATTTTTCAGAAACATTATAATCCCATTTTTTTAAAACAGCAATAGGCCCGGCCAGATAGGCGAAAACAGTATCGTTATAATCAATATTTTTTTCAAACGCATTAAGTAATGCTGGAATTAAATCCTCAAAAGCAGCCAACCGCTTATCATAACCCGCGGCAATCACCTTTTCAATAGTATATTTTTTTTCCTGATCTAGC
>JBBSJN010000168.1:0-6532 GCA_038257235.1 Chitinophagales bacterium | reverse complement strand
TTTAAAGATAGGTTATTCTAAAAATCTGTCCATTCGATGTCAGGATTAACAAATATTATTGGTTGAGCGGTTTATGAGCTTTTTTGCAGCAACAAATGAAAACCTTTTCTTTGCAAAACGATTGCCTGCCATTGAAAGATTCATTCATCTAAAAATTCATTAACACCATGAGTTACATTTCAGAAATTTTTGGCCGCCAGATTCTTGATTCCCGGGGTAATCCTACCATAGAAGTAGATGTAATAACCGATGAAGGTGCTATGGGCCGTGCCGCAGTACCAAGTGGCGCCAGTACCGGCATTCACGAAGCAGCAGAGCTTAGAGATAATGACAAGAAGATATATGGAGGCAAAGGGGTTTTAAAAGCTGTAAAAAATGTGAACGATATTATCGCTCCTGTTTTGCTGGGTAATGATGTTGCTGACCAGACAGGCATTGATGAACTGATGATTCAACTGGATGGCACTCCTAATAAATCAAAATTGGGAGCCAATGCGATTCTTGCAATAAGTATGGCTGTTGCCAAAGCCGCTGCAGAAGAAGCTGCTTTGCCGCTTTATCGTTATATCGGCGGAACCAATGCAAAGACATTGCCCATCCCCATGATGAACATTTTAAATGGTGGTGCCCATGCTGATAATAAAATAGACTTCCAGGAATTTATGGTGATGCCGGTGGGTGCCCCATCATTTAGCGAAGGGCTTCGTTGGGGTGTTGAAATATTTCATGCATTGAAAACGGTATTAAAGAAAAAAGGCTTTAGCACCAATGTAGGCGATGAAGGTGGTTTTGCTCCAAATATTCAAAGCAATGAAGAAGCGATTGAAACCGTATTGACAGCCATTCAAGCAGCAGGATATAAAACAGGATCGCAGATAGTAATTGCGATGGATGCTGCCAACAGTGAACTATGGGACAGCAAAAAGAAAAAATATGTTTTCCATAAAAGCAGTGGCAAAGAAATGAGCAGTGAACAATTAGTGAAATATTGGGCCAGCTGGGTAAAACAATATCCGATTGCTTCCATTGAAGATGGCATGGCTGAAGACGACTGGAATGGATGGAAGATGCTGACTGAAGCTGTTGGTGATAAATGCCAGTTGGTGGGTGATGATCTGTTTGTTACGAATGTAACCCGCCTGCAGCAAGGCATTGATAAGAGTATTGCTAATGCTCTTTTAGTAAAAGTAAATCAGATAGGAACGATTACAGAAACGATCAATGCAGTTACGCTGGCCCAGCACAATGGTTACAATACGATCATGAGCCATCGCAGTGGCGAAACCGAAGACAATACAATTGCAGATTTGGCCGTTGGATTAAATTGCGGACAAATTAAAACAGGTTCGGCAAGCCGTTCAGATCGAATGGCAAAGTATAACCAGCTGATCCGTATTGAGGAATTATTAGGCAGCTCAGCTTTTTATCCAAAAGGAAAGATTAAATTTGGAAAATAAATCAATTGGCGGAGATCAGATGTCTGAAAACGTTTTCAGACATCTGGCTTTTGCACTTAGTTAAATATCCAACCATGAAATTATTTAACCATATTCCCGCCTTTCTCAAAAACAAATACTTTTTGTCACTGGCCATTTTTGGTGTCGTTATTCTTTTTTTAGATAAAAACGACTTTTTTGCCCAACTTGACCGTCGCCAAGAATTAAGAGAATTAGAACAAAGCAAACAGCACTATACCAAAGAAATAGCTGCAGAACGTAAAGAATTAGAGGCACTTAAGAACAATCCGGCCACTTTGGAAAAATATGCCAGGGAAAAATACTTTATGAAAAGAGACAATGAAGAGTTGTTTCTGATATCGGAAAAACCCGATAATTAAAAGAATTTGCAAATTATACACAATAAGGCAACCCTACCCCCGTTAATAATCCGGACATTCGAATATTCACAACTACCAAGGACATTAACATCTGATTTCTGGACAAATTAACCGGTTGCCAATGACCAACTTTACACCCGAAGACCTTTTATTGTATTTGTACAAAGAAACTTCATCTGAGAAAACAGAAGCTATAGCAAATGCCCTTCAAAAAGACTGGGCACTTCGTGAAAAGCTTGAAGTACTAATTGCATCAATAAAAAGGCTCGACAAAATCATTCAGGCTCCCCGCACCGAAGTAGTACTGAATGTACTTAATCATGCAAGGGAACAAGCAGAGGCTGTTTAGTAAAAAATTTTCAATTAAAAAGCTTGAGCATTCTGATTTTTTCAGGATGCTTTTGTTTTATTACAAATCCCTATATTAAAATCCTGCTAAGTTTTAGCTGTTGCCATTATCTTGCAACATGACCCGTAAAGAACGATATAGCTTTGTTATTGATTATTTCGAAAAAAATATGCCGGTCGCAGAAACAGAACTGCAATTCAAAGACCCTTTTCAACTATTAGTAGCAGTCATTCTTTCCGCACAATGCACTGATAAAAGAGTAAACCTGACCACTCCTGCAATTTTCCAAAATTATCCTGATGTAACATCTTTAAGTAAAACCACATTTGATGATTTGTTTCCACTTATAAAAAGTATCTCCTATCCCAATAATAAAACGAAGCATCTTATTGGAATGGCGCAAAAAGTTGTAACCGATTTCAACGGACAAATTCCGATGACGGTGGATGAACTAATTCAACTGCCGGGAGTTGGCAGAAAAACAGCAAATGTTATTACATCTGTTGTAGACAATCAGCCCAACATGGCTGTTGATACACATGTCTTTAGGGTTAGCAAACGGCTTGGATTAGTTCCGCAAACTGCATCTACTCCACTGGCAGTTGAAAAAATACTTATAAAAAACATTCCCGAACATCTTGTACATAAAGCTCATCATTGGCTCATACTTCATGGCAGGTACACCTGTCTTGCGAGAAGTCCCAAATGTGAATATTGTGGGTTGAAAACTGCTTGTAAATATTATACGGCTAAGCTGATCTGACCCGTTGGTAGAATTAATTTTCTTAACCCGAAAAGGTATTAAGTTATTAGAAAATATCAATAATAATGATATTTATAGTACCATCAGGGTGATATATTTTACATTTCGTTCCTAAAGAGTTCAATAAGACCTGAAATAATACTAAAACTTTTATTTATCTACAAAACTTTTATAACAGGGTTAAAACTCAGCAATTTGTTATTTTTATAGCTCCATTACCTAACTCAAGTTTATATTATGCAAAACGGATCTGTAAATATCACTGATGTTACTTTTAATAGCCGTCTTTGTTTTAAGCCGTTGGTCATGTCGTTGAAAAAGAATATTGCTGAAGGCAATCCGGGCATGAAGAAATTATATGGTCAGGTTGTGGCACAATTTGAATCTCATCCTGAGTTATTAAATACCATCACAGATAATTCAACTGTAAAACAGTATAGCGAATTAATAGAAGAATTATTGTCGGCCGTATTTCCACCTACCACCTCCAATTATATGTATGGTGTATTAATGCCTTTTAAAAATGAGGCGGTTTATGTTTCACCATTATTCAAAGAATTATTGGTAAATCCAACAACCAATGAAGTAGAAATACCTAAGAGTCCTGATGATGAAGAAAATAATTTTGAAAAAATTCACTTCGCATATGGCTTGATTTTGAAAAAATATCTGGGATATAACAGCCCTTTTACCAACAGAACTGTCTATCCGGTTCAGGATCCTGACACAGGACTATTAAAATACATGGAGATCAGGCTCGATGCAAGATTTATAGATGTGCTGCCGGTTGCAGAAATGCCGGAAATGCCCGCATCTATATTAGATCCTGCTACCAACAGGATAATGACGGTGGCAGAGTTATCGCACCTGATTCCGCTCGATAAATTTGTTTTTGAAGGTGTGGCTGTTGTTCGTATCAACGATATGACGGAACAGGAAGTTATAACCAAAATGAAAAACAGGTTATTGAACAGCTCACTTTCCGATGAAAATGTTTACATCGACCTGGAAGAACAGGTTCAGTCATTGATCGGACTTCAGCATATAACAATCGGTGTTACTCCATTCTTTAAGATCAACGGACACTATGTTTATTCAGACATCCATAATTCCAATAGCCTTCTTTTTAAAAAATTTGATACAGGTGGAGACAAAGATGAAATAAGCGATTATTGCAAATTATTGTTCAGAGAAAACGATCAGCCACTTTTGTTTCAGGACTTAGATGAGGACAAGGCGAATGAAGTTCGATCTCTTCAATATTATCACAAGGCCGGCGCAAGAAGCCTCATCTTATGCCCCTTGAAATCTGACAAGGAATTAATTGGTATTCTTGAAATAATTTCAGACGAAGCCGGCTATTTAAAACCACAGCATATCAGCAAAATAGAAAATGTAATTCCGTTGTTTACATTGGGTCTAGAAAAAAGTTTGGAGCAACTTAATTCTCATGTAGATAGTATCATCAAGAAAAAGTTTACAGCAGTACAGCCATCTGTTGAATGGAAATTTACCGAAACTTCTCTCAACTACATAGTGAGCCTGCATAAAAAAGAAGAAGCCTATATAGAAAGAATTGCATTTGGCGATGTACACCCTTTATATAGTGCTATTGACATCCGTAATTCATCCACCGAACGTTCAAAATCAATAAACGCCGATATCGTTGAACAACTTCAACTTGCTAAAAAAACGGTAGCCAATGCTCAAATGGTTGTCACCTTTCCCCTTTTACAGGAAGTTGAATTTAAAATTGAAAAATACATTGCTGCTGCATCAGATGTCTTACAATCAGAAGAAGAAATTATTATACATGATTTTTTTTTAGGAGAAGTGGCTTCCGTTTTCAATCATTTACGCAATACAGAGCCTGAAACAAAAAATGATATAGATGAATATTTTGCTGCTCTCGATCCTGCTACAGGCATGCGATATCACCACCAAAAGGAGTACGAACAAAGCATAACCAAAATAAACGACACACTATCCATGTATATTGATAAAGAACAATCTGCTGCGCAAAAAATATACCCTCATTATTTTGAACGCTTTGTAACGGATGGAGTGGAGTTCAATATTTACATGGGACAATCCATTTCACCCCGTAAAAAATTTGATGAAATATATCTGCGTAATCTCAGGATGTGGCAACTTAATCTGTTGGCTAAAGTGGCAATCGTTACACATAAACTTGAAGCTGAGCTAACACATAAACTAAGAACCACTCAACTAATACTATCTCATAGCCAACCATTAGCTATTCTTTTCAGAACAGAAGAAAGAAAATTCGATGTTGATGGCGCATATAATATCCGGTATGAGATTGTAAAAAAGAGAATTGACAAAGTAAGAGTGAGAGAAACCAATGAAAGGTTAACCCAACCGGGAAAAATTGCAATTGTGTACTCACAGGCAAAAGATGCTGAAGAATATATCGGCTACATTGAGTTTCTGCAGAATAAAAATCTGCTGAAACCCGGCATCGAAAAATTTGATCTGGAAGAACTGCAAGGCGTTTCAGGCCTTAAGGCATTACGGGTTGATGTTAACTTTGATGACCTGAGTTTAACAGATAAAAAAATCAAACTATCCGAAATTACTTCCGGACAGTTAACAGGTAATTGATCGCCGATTAATTTAAAATTTCTGACAGCTTGGCTTCAAGTGCCGGGCCTCTTAAATTTTCAGCTATAATTTTGCCGGAAGGATCCACCAATACATTGTATGGAATACCTTCAATTTTATATAACGGAACAACCGGGCTATCCCAGTATTGAAGATCACTTACATGAGTCCATGTAAGCTTATCATCCATAATTGCTTTCAGCCATTTATCTTTTTGACCTGGTCTGTCAAGCGATACACCAAGTATGGTAAAATTCTTGTCTTTAAATTTATTATACGCAGCTACAACATTTGGGTTTTCCTGGCGGCAAGGACCGCACCAGCTTGCCCAAAAATCTACCAGCACATATTTGCCTCTGAATGAGCTTAGTTTTATTTCTTCACCTTTCGTATCTGGCAAACTGAATTCAGGTGCCATTTTCCCTTCTACGCCTTCTAAGGAAGTTTTAATAGAAGCAAGGCCTTTATGTTCAGGATATTTTGAATACAGAGCATTCACTATTTTTTTCACCTCATCTCTTCCCAGAGGCTCCAGGCTAAAATTCGGATTGCTTGCTGTGCTTTGATAATACCCAAGTTCAAGCATGGCTAGTGCAGGATTAGAAGATTTTTCAACAGAAGATAATAAATCGGTTCTGATACCTGATGCTACCTGCATTATTTCATTTTCCAAACTGACAAGCAAACTATCCGAAGCCCCGACCTTTTGCAGGCTATCACCTTTGCGGCCTATTGAAAAAATATTCTGTAGTTTATTATTAAAGCCTTCCATAAAATCTTTCATCTCCTGACTAACAGCAGAACCCTTTATATCAAAACTTTCAGGGAAATCCTTATTCTCTTTATTATAGGTGGCATTCAGTGTAACCTTTGCCACATCGTTGATAACAGATGCAAGCGGATACTGTGCATTTGCCATCCTTATATTATAGACTCTAGCTTCCGCTGTAGCGGCATG
>JBBSJN010000167.1:0-6546 GCA_038257235.1 Chitinophagales bacterium | reverse complement strand
CTATCCAAACTGAACCTGCAGGTGCCGAAGTATTCTGGAAAGATTATAATACCCCCAATGCAACATGGAGATCATCCGGCACTACGCCATTGAAAGATGCAAGATTTCCCCGTGGATACCTCCGGATGGAAATCAGAAAAAAAGGATTTCAAACCATTGAATATGCCGGCCCTTGGGCTTATGGAAGATTGGGGCCTGATATTGATACGTTAAAATTAGATGCGACCGGAAGCTTACCGGAAAACATGGTACGTATACCGGCCGCTGAAACGTATATGTTTATTGTTGGATTGGAGCAACACGGCGGAAAACAAGTAGGTGAATTTTTAATTGATAAATATGAAGTAACCAATAAACAATTCAAAGCATTTATAAACGCCGGAGGCTATACAAATAAAGACTATTGGAAACTACCTATTGTTAAAAATGGAAAAGAACTTCCACTGGAAGCGGCATTAACTTTATTTAATGATAAGACTGGTCGTCAGGGCCCTGCAAACTGGGAAGCAGGTAGCTATCCGGATGGATTAGAAGATCATCCGGTTACCGGTGTTTCCTGGTTTGAAGCTATGGCCTATGCAGCCTATGTAGGAAAGCAACTCCCTACCATTTTTCATTGGAGTGTAGTGGCACAAACATCCCGTACAGAATTTATTGTATCGTTAAGTAATTTCAATGGCAAATTGACCAGCCCTGTTGGTAGTTTGGCAGGTTATCAATCTTTTGGTATTTATGACCTGGCTGGGAATGCCCGTGAGTGGTGTTACAATTCAAGCAATAATGCTGAGTACAGATATATATTGGGAGGTGGGTGGAATGATGCCCGCTACTCATTTAATGATGGCTACACGCAACAGGCATTGGACCGAAGCATAGCAAACGGCTTCCGCTGTATCAAAGAATTTCCGGGAGATACAAGCCTGGCTCAACTGGTAAAGAGTGTTCCTATGGCTTTCAGGGATTACCGGAAAGAAAAGCCGGTTGATGATAAAACCTTTGAAATTTTTCGTCGGCAATTTGATTATGATAAAACGCCACTTAATTCAAAAATCGATTCTACTTTGGAAAACGAGTTTTGGACTGCAGAAAAAATCAGCTTTGATGTTGGTTATAATAATGAGCGAATGGAAGCCTATCTCTATTTACCAAAAAATGGGAAGGCGCCCTATCAAACAGTACTATTCTTCCCCGGATCCGGCGATATTTATTCCAGAAAATATGATCCTGAATCAATCGGCAGCATAGATTTTATTTTAAAAAGCGGAAGAGCGTTGATCAGGCCTATTTATAAAGGTACTCATGAACGATTTGATGAGTTAAAATCTGATTTACCTGAAGAGAATGTTTTTTATAGAGATCATCTGATCATGTGGAGAAAAGATATTGGACGTACGTTCGATTATCTGGAAACAAGAAAAGATATTCAATCCGATAAGATCGGATATCTTGGCTGGAGCTGGGGTGGATATATGGGTGGGATTATGCCGGCTTTGGAAAACAGGATTAAAGCGGTTGTACTTAATGTGGGCGGAATGGTGATGCAAAAGTCATTGCCGGAAGCTGATCAGATCAATTTTTTACCAAGAATAACCCAACCGGTATTAATGCTGAATGGCAAACATGATATGTTCTTCCCAATCGAGACATCTCAAAAACCCATGTTTGAATTTCTTGGCACTTCAGCAGATAAAAAGAAAATGATCGTTTATGAATCAGGCCATTTAGTTCCCCGTACTGATTTTGTTCGGGAAACTTTAAGTTGGTTTGATTTGTACTTAGGACCGGTAAAATAAAAATGAATTAATATCAAACATGAAAGCAAAATCAATAAAAGGAAAATCAACTTCAGCAATTAAAGCTGCGCTAACTGAAACTATGGACGGCAAATTCAAGCCCACTTTAGCCATTGTATTCATATCTATAAAACAGGACAGAGAAGCTATATGCAAATTACTTGACAAGAATGGCATTCAGATATTTGGTGCTACTACTGCAGGCGAATTTATTGATGGCGAAATTGAAGCAGGAAGCATTGTCATGATGTTGCTCGATATAAATCCAGCTTATTTTAAATTGGAATTTCTTGAAACAAGCCCGGAGAACGCCTTACAAGACGCAACCAAACTAGGTATTACCGGAAAAGAAACCTTTACCAACCCTGCGTTTATTATAGCAACCGGCGGTGTGTCCTTAGATGGTGAACCAATTGTTGAAGGCATCATACAAGGCTTTGGAAAACCTCCCTCGTCAACAAACGGGGAAGTAACCGTATTTGGAGGTAAGGCAGGAGATGATTTGGCACTTGAATCAACATTTGTTTTTACTAACAGAAAAAGTAAAGACTGCGCACTTGTAGCACTCATTATTGATGAAGATAAAATAGATGTGAGAGGTATAGCTACCTGTGGCTGGAATGCTATTGGCACTACAAAAACAGTTACTAAAAGCGAAGGTAATATTGTGTATACCATAGACGATAAACCAGCTTTAGATATGTTGATGAATTACCTTGGCGTTGAGATAAAGCAGGAAGACAACAAGGAAATCGTAACATTCCTAAGCTCCTGGTATTATCCCTTGCAAGTGGAACGGGAAAATGCAGATCCGGTAATTCGTACAGCTATGTTTGCTAATAGTAAAGACCGCTCACTCATTTGCTCAGGAAATGTACCTCAAGGGTCAAAAATAAAATTCTCGTTACCACCCGATTTTGATTCCATCGAAACAGTCGTTGAAGAATGTAAGAGCATTAAGGACAATGCACAGCAGCAAGCCGATGCCTTGATCATGTTTTCCTGCGTAAGCAGATATTTATCGTTTGGGATTGTAATGAAAGAGGAGATAGAGCAGGTGCAAAAAATTTGGGATGCGCCTATGGCAGGCTTTTTTTCCTATGGAGAATTTGGAAAATCCCTGTCTGCCAGACAGGCAGGAAAAACCGGTAAAAATGAGTATCATAATAATACATGCTGCCTGGTGGCATTAAAAGAAAAATAGTAATCAGCCGTTAAGTCGTTAAGGTGTTTTGAAGATTTCTTTCCGCCTTCCCTTCTTTCCAGCAAAAAAACAAAACATGCAAGCAAAATCAATCAAAGGAAAATCAACAGAAGAAATTAAAGCCGCACTCGCAGAAAGTACAGCAGACGGGTTTACGCCTACCCTGGCCATTTGTTTTATTTCAAAAAGCCTGGACAGAACTGCGATTACTAATTTACTAGATGCGGCAGGTATCACCGTCTTTGGTTGTACAACCAATGGAGAGTTCATTAATGAAGAACCGGAAAAAAATTCTGCAGCTATTCTTTTATTAGATATGAATAAAGATCATTTTCAAATTTATTTTGAAGAGTATCCAGAAAAAAATTACCGGGAAGTTGCAAAGGGGATTGCACAGAAAGCCAAGGCAAAATATTCAGTACCTGCTTTCTTAATTGGAATAAGCAATGCCGCAGCCGATGGAGAAGAAATACTACGGGGCATAGAAGAAGTTACCGGACCTGACGTAAATGCGTTTGGTGGCGGAGCTGGCGATGATTATGCATTTGCAGAAACATTTGTATTTACCAATGGAAAAGACAGCGGCAATGCCATGGTATGTATTGCATTGGATGAATCAAAAGTAGAAATAAAAGGTATCGCTACCTGTGGCTGGAAACCAGTGGGAACAGAAAAAATAGTTACCAAAAGCGAAGGAAATCATGTTTATACAGTAGATGATGTTCCGGTGCTGGATCTTACTGCAAAATATGGCGGTATTCAAGACGTAACTCCTGAAAACAATAGTTTACTCATAGAAATAGCTGCCAACTTTCCATTGCAATTGCAAAGGGAAAAGGGTGATCCGGTAATGCGGCCGGGCCTTATGGTTGACTGGAATGACCGTTCTTACTACACCAGTGGTTCTGTGCCACAAGGTTCCAAAGTACGCTTCTCCCTTCCACCCGATTTTGATGTGATGGAAAAAGTAATTAAAGGAGTAGAAAATTTAAAGGCTACCGAAATGCCCGAAGCAGATGCGCTTGTCGTTTTCAGCTGCGCCGGAAGAATTCTTTCATTGGGGCCGTTAATGAGTCAGGAACTGGAAGGAATAAAAAATGTATGGAATGTTCCCATGGCTGGCATGTTTAGCAATGCTGAATTAGGCAGAGCAACTGGTGGCAATTTAGAAATGCATAACCTGACAACTTGTTGTATCGCACTAAAAGAAAAATAAATGAACCAGCAGCATCAAACTATACTCGACTTTATTCAACAAAACGAAAAAATAAGTGCTGAAGAAAAGGAAATTCTTATAAAAGCGATTAAAAAAGCTGACAACGATTTAACGATTTCCGAATTTAAACTGGAAAGAACAGAAAAGGTAAAACGTACTACTGCCATCCTGCTGGAAGAAACCATTGAAGAACTGGAGCAGAAAAGAAAAGCAGTAGAAGAAACGAATAGTGCTTTGCAACAATCACTCGATGATCTGAAGGCGGCACAAACACAATTGATACAATCAGAAAAAATGGCCAGCCTTGGAGAACTAACTGCAGGCATTGCCCATGAAATTCAAAATCCGTTAAATTTTGTAAACAATTTCAGTGAAGTAAGCAAAGAGTTGCTGGATGAAATGAAAGAAGAAATTGAAAACGGAAATTATGATGATGCAAAAGATATTGCCAATGATGTAATTCAAAATCTGGAAAAAATAAATCATCATGGTAAAAGGGCCGATGGAATTGTAAAAGGAATGTTGCAACATTCAAGAACCAGCAGCGGACAAAAAGAATTGACCGATATTAATGCGTTAGCAGATGAATATTTTCGGCTCGCTTATCATGGATTAAGAGCAAAGGATAAAACCTTTAATGCGGCCATGAAAACAGATTATGATGATAGCATAGGTTTAATAAAAATTATACCACAGGATATTGGAAGGGTCATACTCAATTTAATCACTAATGCATTTTATGTTGTAACGGAAAAAAAGAAACAACAACCAGAGGGTTATGAGCCGGTAGTTACTGTAATGACTTCCAAGAACCCCCCTTCAGGGGGCAGGGGGGCAGAGATTGTGATTAGTGTAACTGACAACGGCAATGGTATACCGGGAAAAATACTGGATAAAATATTTCAACCCTTCTTTACCACAAAACCAACAGGACAAGGAACAGGATTGGGTTTATCACTGAGTTATGATATTATAACCAAAGGACATGCAGGTGGGTTGCAGGTGAAAACGAAAGAAGGTGAAGGGTCAACATTTATTATTCAATTGCCAATATAAAACATCAATTACTATGGATGCTTTGAAAGAAAAATTACTCAACGATACTTACACAAAGTTAATGGACATTGCTTTGAAAGCAGTTGATACAGATGGAACATTAAATGATATAGTTGATAATGATATAATAGGTATTGGTACTACTATCGATGAAAAAATATTTTCACTTGCTGATTTTCTTAAAATGATGAGGGCACAGAAAGAACAAAGCCAGGGATTGCAGATACAGTTCAAGGTAACTCCGACAAAGCATCTTGTAACACCAACTGGAAATACGGCTGTATTTGCAGATGATATCATTATTTCAATATTAGTTGATAATGAAATAGTAGAAATGTATATGCGATTTTCTGCTGTTTTAGAGTATCGTAACGACAAATGGATAATGATTCACTTCCATGGTTCAAAACCTGAATATGTGGAAAGTGAAAAGGATACTTTTGGTATTGAAGACTGGAAGCAAAAAAATGCAGCTCTGGAAAAAAAGGTAGCAGAAAAAACTGCAGAACTTCAAAAATCTCTGGAAGATTTAAAAGCAACACAAGCCCAACTTATCCAATCAGAAAAAATGGCCAGCCTGGGAGAACTCACTGCAGGCATTGCACATGAAATACAAAACCCGTTAAACTTTATGAACAATTTCTCTGAAGTAAACAAAGAGTTGTTGGAAGAAATGAAAGATGAATTGGACAAAGGAAATACAGAGGAAGCAAAAATTATTGCGAATGATGTTATTAGTAACGAAGAAAAAATAAATCATCACGGTAAAAGGGCTGATGGGATAGTAAAAGGAATGTTGCAACATTCAAGGAGTAGTAATGGAGTTAAAGAACCAACAGATATCAATGTACTGGCTGATGAGTATTTGCGGTTGGCTTATCATGGCTTGCGGGCAAAGGACAAATCTTTCAATGCATCAATGAAAACTGAATTTGATGAAAATCTGGAAAAAGTAAATGTCATTCCGCAGGATATAGGAAGAGTAATTCTTAATCTCATTACCAATGCATTTTATGTTGTGAATGAGAAAAAGCATCAGCATCCTGAATTAGATTATGAACCAACCGTTACCGTATTTACAAAAAGAAATGATAAGTATATTGAAGTAGGGATAAAAGATAATGCGAATGGTATTCCACAAAAGGTTTTGGATAAAATATTCCAACCCTTCTTTACCACCAAACCCACCGGGCAGGGAACAGGATTGGGATTATCACTTAGTTATGATATTGTAAAAGCGCATGGCGGAGAAATAAAAGTAAATACAAAAGAAAATG
>JBBSJN010000166.1:0-6610 GCA_038257235.1 Chitinophagales bacterium | reverse complement strand
AGTCATTCAGGTGCTGCAGCAAATAGTGATGACCTTATCTCAGAACAATACAAAGGCAAAGAAAACCTGAAACCCTGGTATGCTAAAATATTGACTGAAGTGAACAAGTTTGGAAAAGATGTGGAACTGGCACCTAAAAAAGCATATGTAAGCCTTCGCAGGAAAAAACAATTTGCCATTATTCAACCATCTACAAAAGACAGATTGGATGTTGGTTTGAATATTAAAGGTATTGAACCATCGGGTATTGTAGAGGATGGAAAGAAGTGGAATGCTATGTGTACCCACAGAATAAGAGTTGAAGATGGTAAAGCAGTCAATAAAGATTTGATTAGCTGGATAAAAAAGGCTTATGAACAGGCAGGATAATTCTATAATTCAAATAGCTTATAATTAAAAACCCTGAAAATATTTTCAGGATTTTTAATTATACAGAACAGCTTATCTCTTTCTGGTGAATTTAATATTCATGTTTTTAAATTCAGAGCCATCGGGCATAGTTACAAACATTTCCATTTCCTGGGTGTTATCGTCAATAACTTTAAATGTTTCCCTTACTGCTATTTCTCCTTTTGTAGAAGGGTCAACCATTTTTCCTTTTAATGTCATCATCTTGGTAGCTTCATCCCATGGACCTTTCATCACCATTATGCCACTTCCCATATTATCAATCCAGGTACTTACAAACTTTTTTTCATGGTTGTCATAGCCAACTGTACTTCTTCCATTAAAAGGCATGCCCATCATTTCCCCGGTATGTGTACTTTCCTGGTAAAGGCCATTCATGATCATTTTATTCACTGCTATGGCGGTGCTTTTTGTTTCCGGTGCACCGGGCTCCATCCACATGGTTAGATCACTACTCCATTCTCCATCCCATGTGGCCATCATCTTGTGCATGTCGCCCGGTGTCATATACTCCTGCCAGTTTTTCATCATGGTGGCAGAATCGGGCATTTCCATTTTTTCTTTTCCATCCATCTTGGTTTCTGTTGTAGAATCCATTTTACCTTCATCAGTTTTTTTGTCACTGTTACAGGCAAATAGCAGCAATGAAGCTGCGCTAAAAATCAGAGCAATACGTTTCATAATTTGTTGGTTTTTTTGGATAATGAATTTACAGAAAATAAAAGGTGCGAAAAAATAAAATAGAAGAATGGAGCCTGTTTTTTGACTATTTGCTGATCTGTACAGTTTTAATTTGCATTACTGTAGCAATACTTGTTGCCCGTTCTTTGATTATAAAGGCGTTATCACCGATAAACAAATCATCTACAGAAGTCTTAAAGTAATGGAGCCAGGTTTCAAAATGATGCTTTGCCAATGGAGATTTTTGATGAAGGGCAAGGTGTGGTTGCATGGCGTTTTTCTGGTAGGTGTTGGATTGAAAAAGAATAGAATCCCAGAAATCGACCAACACAGGTAAATGATGTTCAAGATCGATCTTTGCAATATCGGTAAAGAGATAACTTATCGAATCATCTGCTAGTAATTTTTTATAGAACTCCTGCATCAGTAATAACAAATCGTCTCTGTTAGTGATATCTTTTTTATCCGGCATTTACTTCGTTTAAAATATTCTCAATCCTAGTTTTTACATCTTCATAAATGGTGTAGCCTCTTGCAACCAGATAGAATTTTGTTTCACCCGTTTGTAAAAATACAGCCGGAAAACCTGTTACCTGTAATTGTTTGCACAAGGAAAAATCATAGAGAGCTTTTTCTTTATACTCTTCACTTTTCAGTTTTGTATAAAATGATTCGGCGTCAATCGTATATTTTTCCAGCAAGTGCCTGTATGCTTCATTGTCTGTCAAATCTCTGCCTTCATAATGCAAAGCGTATTGCAAGTCAGCAGCAAACTGAACCTGTAACGCTGGAAATATTTCTTTGAAAATGGATAAAGCAATCGCCGCTTTTTCTGAATGCGGAAACCAATCACTTTCTGACGGATTGCGGATATGCCAGAGATAATCTTCACCAAATTTTATGCCGCTCAATTCTTCTACCCGATGATAGGCTTCGTTGATATAATCAGCTGTAGCCGCAATTGGTTTGGGATTCTCTGCTGGTATCATTCCGCCGGATAATACTTCGAAGGAAATTTTGCCTCTATATTCAGCTTCAATTTTTTTAATAACTGTACTAAAGCCATAACACCAGCCACAATAAGCATCGTAACAATAATAAATTACAGGTTGCATAGTATGCAAAACTACTTATGTAAGCCAACACTGATTTATGACATTGGAAATTTAATGTGCTTCCAGCCAGTTTTTCCCCTCGCCACATTCTGCAATGACTGGCACTTTGTGTGGCAGCTTCATGGCGGCTTGCATATTTTCAATTATTAATGGCTTTAATTCTTTTGCTTCCGATATCAGCGTATCAAATACCAATTCATCATGCACCTGCAAAATCATTTTGCTCTGCATTTTTTCTTTTTGCATAGCGGCCTGCACTTTTTGCATTGCCAGTTTGATCATGTCGGCAGCTGTTCCCTGTATCGGGGAGTTAATTGCATTTCGTTCTGCAAAGCCACGAACAGTAAAGTTGGCAGAGTTAATATCTCGTAACCATCTTTTTCTGCCCATTAAAGTTTCTACATAACCATTTTCCCTGGCAAAGTTGATGGTGTCGTCCATATATTTTTGAATACCGGGAAATTCCTTTTTATAGTTTTCAATGATCTCTTTCGCCTCCGTTCTGGAAATGCCAAGATTATCGGCAAGCCCAAATGCACCTTGTCCGTAGATGATACCAAAGTTTACACTCTTGGCTTTGTAACGCATCTCTTTCGTCACATCTTTCTCCTCTACATTATAAACTCTTGCTGCAGTGGCTGTATGAATATCAGTTCCATCCATAAAGGCCTGGCACATATTCGTATCGCCACTGATAGCGGCAACTATTCTTAATTCTATTTGCGAATAGTCCGCAGACATTAGAATATGTTTATTATCTCTTGGTACAAATGCTTTTCTTATTTCTCTTCCCCGTTCAGTTCTTACAGGTATGTTTTGCAGGTTAGGGTTATTGCTGCTCAGTCGTCCGGTAACAGCCACCGCCTGCGCATAAGAAGTATGTACCCTTCCCGTTTTTGTATTGATCAGTTGCGGTAAGGCATCAACATAAGTGGATTTTAATTTTGTCAGCTCCCGGAAAGCAAGGATATCATCAACGATCTGGTGACCTTTGGCCGCCATTTTTAATAATACATCTTCGCCTGTTTTATATTGACCGGTTTTTGTTTTCTTGGCAGCATCGTCCAGTTTCAACTTGTCAAATAATACTTCGCCCAATTGTTTTGGCGACGCAAGATTGAATCTTACTCCGGCCTGTTTGTACACACTTTCTTCTGCCGTCTTTGCATCTTTTTCTAATTCTTTCGAATAATCATTTAAGAAGCCGGTATCTACTTTTATGCCCTCGTATTCCATTTCCACCAACACTTTCACCAATGGATTTTCTACTTCATTAAAAACTTTCTCAACTTCTCTTTTCTTCAGCAATGGAACAAAGACATTTTTTAGCTGCAAGGTGATATCCGCATCTTCTCCTGCATATTCTTTTATTTTTTCAATTTCTACATCCCGCATTGTTCCCTGCGACTTGCCTTTTTTACCAATCAACTCTTCAATAGAAACAGGTTCGTAACCTAAAAACTTCTGACTGAGTTCATCCATGCTTCTTTTGCCATCAGGTTCTATTACATAATGTGCCAGCATAGTATCGAATAAATTGCCAGTTACTTCTATTCCGTACCATTTTAATATCAATAGGTCGTATTTTGTATTCTGGCCGACCCATATTTTATTTTTATCAGCAAACAAAGTTTCGAAATGCGAAAGAATCTCCTTAGTTTGCTCCTGATCTTCCGGACAGGGAATATACCATGCTTCGCCTGGTGTGACTGCGAAACTTAATCCAACAAGTTCAGCTTCGTTAGCATCAAGGCCGGTTGTCTCCGTATCAAAACATATTTCATCATATTTTTTTAATTCAGCCACTAGTTTTTTTATCGCTTCATCTCCTGCTACTGCTTTATAATCATGCGGCGTATTGCTGATGTTTTTATCAACGGATACAATAGCTGTCAACTCATCATTAATAAAAACTGTTTCTTCAGAGCTTTCTTTCTTTTCTGCCGGCTGCTCAACAATATTTCCAAACAAATCTGTTTGTACGCCTTGCGGTATTTCTTTTTCTACTACTGATTTAAAAGGTGTGGCAATAGTGAATTTATCTCCCAATAATCGCTTACCTAATGTTTTAAATTCCAGTTCTACAAATACTTCACTCAGCATTTCTATATTCCACTCACATAATTTAAAATCTTCTTCATGAAATTCAACAGGAACATTAGTGATAATAGTTGCCAGTTTTTTTGAAAGAATAGCCATCTCTTTTCCCTCTTGTACTTTTTTACCCATCGCACCTTTTATCTTATCAGCATTGGCTAATGTGTTTTCCAATGAACCATACTCTGCTAAAAATTTTGCAGCCGTTTTTTCTCCCACACCTTTTATTCCTGGAATATTATCTACAGCATCACCCATCATACCCAGCATATCAATTACCTGGCTTACATCTTTAATACCCCACCTGGCACAAACTTCTTCCGGTCCCAATATTTCTGCATCACTTCCCTGGTAAGCTGGTTTGTAAATTTTAATTTTTTCAGAAACCAATTGCCCGTAATCTTTATCAGGTGTTACCATGTACACTTCATAACCAGCTTTTTCAGCTTGCTTTGCCAGCGTTCCAATTACATCATCGGCTTCATAACCATCTTTGAATATGATAGGGATATTAAGTCCTTCAATTATTTTTTTTATATCTGGCACTGCAGCACTAATGTCTTCCGGGGTTTCCTGCCGGTTGGCTTTGTAATCCGCAAAATCTGTATGACGTTCCGTAGTAGCCGAAGTGTCAAAACAAACAGCCATGTGCGAAGGTTTTTGTTTGTTGATAAGCTCAACAATGGCATTGGTAAACCCAAACTGTGCATTGGTATTTTTGCCTTTTGAAGTTATTCTGGGACTGCGGATCAACGCATAATAAGCCCTGAAGACGAGGGCAAAGGCATCTAATAAAAAAACTTTCTTTTCCATGCCCCTAAGGTAAAGAAATCAAAGGAGGCCCGGCAAAAAACACAACTACCCTGTCTCGCCGGGGCAAAACAGGGTAGCCGATATGTTAACGCTGCTGAGATTAGTTAATTGATAATTTCAATTCGCCTTTTTCTTCTTTCGTAACTACTGGTTGTGCAACAGGAGTAATTACCTGCTCTTGTTGTACCGGGTTATCTACTAATACAGTAGTGCCGCTGAAAGCAGCTGGCTGCTGTGTGGAGGCAACCGGCATTACACCAATAGCATTTTGCTTGTCTTTATGAATAAAATTCAGATACAAAGCGAAGAACAATAAGTTAAAGGCAAAAAAGTTGGCGATTTTACGAACTCTTCTTTTCATAATAATTAGATTATTGGATTTTAATAAAATTGGTTTCTCTTGATATTCTGATGCTAAGATATAGTGGCTCTTATCTTCCTGCAAGTATTGATATATTGATTTTAATAAAATCGGGCACAAGTACTCTGTGAGGAATCGTAAACTTACGAATGAGCTATTTTTTCATTGCTGAGAGCTTATTCTGGAGAATAAACATTTCATCTCTTAAACGGGCAGCTTCCATAAAATCAAGATCCCTGGCGGCTTTTTCCATGGTCTTTTTAATTTTTGTAATCGCTTTTTCCATTTGAGGAATGGTTTTGTATTCCGTTTGTTCTTCAGCTGCAACAGTTATAAGGTCTTCATCCGGTGCAATGGCATAAGGATTGGCGGGATCATAGCCTTTAATATCAAGAACAGATGTTTGTGCAAAAACTTCTTTGGTTGATTTGATAACTGTTTTTGGTGTTATGTTATGTTCTATGTTAAAAGCTACTTGTTTTTCCCTACGACGATTAGTTTCATCTATTGTTCGCCGCATACTTTCCGTCATCTTATCAGCATAAAAAATAACCAGGCCATTTACATTTCTGGCGGCACGGCCTGCTGTCTGCGTTAATGATTTTTCATTGCGTAAGAAACCTTCTTTATCTGCATCTAAAATAGCTACTAATGAAACTTCTGGTAAATCCAATCCTTCCCGCAAAAGATTTACTCCCACCAATACATCAATTGTGCCTAAACGTAGTTCACGGAGAATTTCTATCCTGTCCAACGTATGTACTTCGCTGTGAATGTATTTGGATTTGATATTGATCTTGTGTAAGTACTTGTCCATTTCTTCAGCCATCCGCTTGGTGAGTGTTGTTACAAGCACCCGGTCTCCCATTTTTATCCGCTTGTCTATTTCATCTAATAAGTCATCTATCTGGTTTACACTTGGGCGAATCTCTATCGGAGGTTCTAATAATCCTGTTGGCCTAACTACTTGCTCCACTACAACACCTCCGCATTTTTCTAATTCATAATCATCGGGTGTGGCAGAAACAAAGATTGTCTGGTTCAACAGGGATTCGTATTCATGAAAATTTAATGGACGGTTATCTAATGCTGAGGGTAAACGAAAACCATAATCAACTAAAACTAATTTTCTACT
>JBBSJN010000165.1:0-6617 GCA_038257235.1 Chitinophagales bacterium | reverse complement strand
GGGATCTTCCAATTCAATTTCTTTTGCAACGGTTACTCCATCCTTGGTTACCTGTGGCGCACCAAAGGATTTGCTGATGATTACGTTACGGCCTTTTGGGCCAAGGGTTACTTTTACCGCATTTGCCAATGCATCAACACCACGCTTTATAGCGTCGCGTGCGTCAACATCAAATTTTATGTCTTTTGCCATTTTAAAGTGCTTTATGCTTTAAGCTATATGCTTTAAGCTTGGTTAAACTAATTTTTGTTTTAAGGAATATATTTTTTGTTTTATTAAATTAATATCCGAATTTAATTTTTCAATTGTGTTTTCATTTATATAATTCAAATCCTTTGAAAGAATTAACAGATATTCTGTTTCGGAGGCCGAGCCTAAAGCAATTGTAAGAAAACGATTGAAATCCGCATCACTGTTCCTCCCGCATCCTTCACTTATATTTGTGGGTATTGAAGCGGAAGCCCTTCTTATTTGGGAAACAATCCCGTAAATTTCTTCTTTTGGGAAATCTTTAGATACTTTATAAATTTCTAAAGTAAGGTCGTGGCTCAATTTCCAAATATCGTATTTTTTGAAATCCCTCATTGCCTAAAGCTTAAAGCCTATTGCCTAAGGCATTTTAGATTATTGCCAAAATATCATCTTCCCTCATAATGAGATAATCTTTTCCTTCAAGTTTCAGTTCATTGCCTGAATATTTCCCGTAAAGGACGGTATCGCCCACTTTCACGGTCATTTTATGATCTTCTTTTCCTTTTCCCACGGCAACTACTTTTCCTCGTTGTGGTTTTTCCTGGGCCGAATCTGGAATGTAAAGCCCTGATGCTGTCTTGGTTTCAGCCTCTTGGGGCTCCACCAAAACCCTGTCTGCAAGGGGTTGAATTTTTAATGCCATTGTTCTTTATTTTAAAGTTAAAAATTAAGTGATTTTTTGATACCTCTATTTGGCAGAAATTGTGCCACTGCCCCGAAAGGTGACAATTTCAAAAACGAAATGCCAGCTTGTCAGAAGCGGCACAATTTTATGTTCTTTTAGCATTAGATTAATTTAACAGTATAATAAATAATTTTGGTATTTTCACTTTTTTTTTTAGTTTTAGCGCAGTAGTATTATTAGGCGAACTAAAAACACACCTTGTCTAAAAAACGCTTTCTTGATTTTTACGTTTTTATTTTTTTGAAAAAAGTTTAAACCACTTCATTAATTAAAAACTATGGCTTTTTTTATTAAAGCCAAACAAGTTGACTTTTTATAATTATCAAAATATTAATTAAGATGAAAAACCTTTATTCCACAATCCTTTCAACAATATGCTTTACCTTTTTTGGAACCTTGGTGCTTACGGCACAGATAGTCAACATACCGGATCCAAATTTTAAAGCGGCGCTTCTCTCAGACAATAACATTAATACCAATGGTGATGGGGAAATACAGGTGAGCGAGGCAGAGGCAACTAATGATGTAAGTGTTAGTGGTTACAATATTAATGATTTAACAGGGATCGAAGCATTTATTAATTTAACTTTTTTAGAATGTTCTAATAATAACTTAACAACAATTGATATTAGCAACAATACTGAATTGGAAATTTTTGAATGTTATAATAATCAACTCACAAGTATTAATGTAAGCCAAAATACCCCAATGTACCAATTTGAGTGCAGGTTCAACCAACTCTCGAGCCTGGATTTGAGCAACAACCCTAATTTGGTTTTATTATCAATGGGCAATAATGATATTACCCAGTTGGATGTGGGAAACAACTCTATTTTACTCATTTTAGAATGTTCGGAAACACTGATAGAAAATCTGGATTTAAGCAATAATAATGAGCTCATCTCCTTAATCTGTAATGATAACGATGCATTGTCATATATAAACATTAAAAATGGCAACAATGAAAATTTGACTTTCGATGGACTTTTTCCCTGCAATTTTGAAAACCTGCCAAGCCTGGAGACTATCTGTATAGATGACATTAATAATACGGCACTGATTGATGAAATTACTGCTCAAGTAGGCCACCAGGTAGATTTTACGGAGGATTGCACCCTAAGTACGGCAGATGCAGTTTTCAATGAAGTAAGAATATATCCAGTACCCGTTCGAGATAAACTATATATAAATGCTATAACACCAATCGTACAAATGGACGTTTATAATTTATTGGGGCAGAAGGTGATTTCTGTGGTTCAAGAGGAACCAATTAGGGAAGTAGGAACTGAAATGCTTCCCGCAGGTGTTTATATACTAATGTTACAAGACAGTAACGGACGTATTACTACCAAGAAAGTAGTAAAGACATGAATTTAAAATAAGAAATTATGAGAAGCTGTGTATTGTTTCTAATTTTTGCGGTGGTAACCCTAGTAAGCTGCTCAAAAAACGATGACGGCCCACAGTTGCCCCCCGCTACTCAAACAGGCGAGAACACATTTGGCTGTTATGTAAATGGCCGCCTGCTTGTGCCCCGAAATGGCACCGGAACTTTTAATGCACCTGATAATGGCATGAGTTTTTTTGCAGGGCCGAGCCCAGACAATATTATTTATCATGAAATAAGGGTTCACGATTTTGCCAGTGAACGCACCGCCAAAATTACTCTCCACCTTATTGGATTGGATTCAATCGGCATTGGAGAGTATTTTGTAAACGAAAGCAACTGTCTTGAAGGCATTGCTAGCCCTATGACCAACAATATCCATTGTCGCGTTTATGACTATTCAGAGAATATCTATAAGTTGTATTGCTCCATCGAAAATTCAGGGGTTATCAATATAACACGATATGATAATGGGATACTCTCCGGCACTTTCAGTTGTAATGCAGTCAATCGGGACGACCCTAATGATATTATAGAAATAATAGAGGGTCGTTTTGATATCAATGGGTTTACATTACCTAATACCGAATTTCCTTAAAATAAATGGGCATCACTGCAATGATGCCCATAGAAAACAAACAAAACCAATTGCAACATTGTTTCATTTATAAACTTTTCAAAATTATGAGAAAAACACTACTTTACCTCGTCTTTTCCTTCTTTTTAACTTACGCCCAAGCACAAATTCCTCCTCAGACCAAAATTGACAGTATGCTCGTGAACATCGACAAGTCCATGTTTGCCAGCGAGGTCCTTTATGACCGTGCAGTACCGTTTGCAACTCTTGGAACATTCAATGATAGCATAAAGTTATCCAGCACATCGCATTTTGAACAGGCCCTGCTGGAACTTTATAAGGCCTCGAACGAAGAAAAGTTCATGTCCCACCACCGGTTACGCGAGAACTATACAGATAAAAACATACAGAACAAAGTGGACATCGGGATCATCAACGCCTCATTTCATCAATTGTTCTATATCGAGGAAAACGAGGAGGATGGGGCATTGCGAGTTGTAAATGACGAATTCGAAAAGATAGATAACGGGAAGCCCGCATTTTTGGAAAGACATGCTTTTGTGGTTTCTCCTTTAAAGGAATATCTAGTAGGTAGCCAGATAACCTATCACTTTGATAATTTCTTCTTTATGGAAGCTACTGAAGGTAAAGACCTGGTTAGGCTTACCGCCAATTTTGGAACCGATGCGGACTATGTGGTTTTTGACAATGGGGATTTTCTTTTGGAAAATGTACAGATGAATTATGGGGAACCTGGTTACAAGACCCTGACCTTTGATGCGGTTTTTGCCGATAACACCACGTTGACCACACAAGCTTTACTGCATGTAAAACTAGCTGCCCCACCACCCACGTCCAATTTCCCTACAGATGATTTCACCACAAATGCCACCATCCCTTTTAATGGCATATATGGGCATCTCGAATACCGGATCTTCTACGGCAATGCCCAAGGGCAGCTCCTCAAACCCGTTGTTGTCATCGATGGTTTTGATCCCCAGGACGAACGGCAAATTCAGGACAGCGATTCCAATTTGCCCGAAGATGACCACAATTCCATTGAGGAAATGATGGTATATTTTGTAGGGATAACTAAATTTGAAATAATCGACCAATTAACTAATCTCGGCTATGATGTGGTCATCGTCAACCACCCCACTTATACCCGGGGTGCCACGGAAATAGACGGTGGCGCGGACTATATAGAGCGCAACGCGCTCACCCATGTACAGCTCTACCAAGAACTGAACGCTGAACTTGCAACAAACAACAGCGATGAAGGGCTGGTAATTATAGGCCCCAGCATGGGCGGGCAGATATCCCGCTATGCGCTGGCCTATATGGAAAAGCACAACATCCCGCACAACACCCGCCTTTGGGTGAGCGTGGACAGCCCGCATTTGGGGGCGAACATTCCCCTTGGGTTGCAAACGCTTGTAAACCAGGTGGCCGACTCCGGCAATTCTCAAGCCGAAGATTTTGTGAACAATCAATTGGGCTCGGTCGCGGCAAAGCAACAACTTATAGAACAGTTCAATGGCTGGAACGGAAATCAATTATGGCAGGATTATTTTGATGGCAGGGCGGTTTCGCAGGGCTATGCTACTACCCGGGGCCGGGACTTTTATATCACCTATTACAATAACCTTTTCAACAACGGCCTGCCGGACAGCAAGGGCTATCCTCAAAATTTAAGAAAAATCGCTTTGGTCAATGGTTCTCTGAATGGCAGCGATATTTACAAATATGGCCAAGTAGAACAATTAGAAAATGATTATGTAAACGATGAACAAATTGGGGTGAATCTAAGGGCATTTACTGAAGTATGCCTTCCACTTCCTTGCTTTGATGTTCATGTGGGTAGCCTGGAGGCATATGCGGTGCCTGCATACAATGAGAACTCCAAGATTTCGCGTTTTTTAAAAGGATTTAGCAACAAAACAAAATATGCAACCAACCTTAACTCTAGAGGAAACATGGATAATGTCCCGGGGGGATTTTTCAATAGTTTTGATATATTGGCGGGCAGTAGTACACAAAATCAAGAATACGGAGGTATTTTCTGGACCTTTAATGGTCTTGGTTTTATTTTATCAGTTATTTTTGATCAAAATACTGAACTTAGTGTTTATGATAACGAAAGGGTGCACTCATTCATCCCCACTGCCAGCGCGCTGGGCTTTAATGATCCGGATTTTAATTGGAACCAAGCCTTTGACAGGAACTTATTGTGCTCTCAGGAAATCCCTTTCGACACCTACTTTGGCCCGCGGAACAACGAGCAGCACACCTCATTTACTCAAGCAAGTGTATCCTGGCTTTTGGCTGAAATGGCCGGGAACCCACAACCTCCCACCATCCATTTGGGTGCCGGGGACCTGAGCGGCCCGGTAATGATCTGCGGGACCGACACCGTTACCTATAATTTTGCTCCTTGTAAAAGTCTTCCGGTGGTGGAATGGGTGATTTCCGGCACGTTGCAGTTGGTGCCGCCAGCAACCTCCTCCAGCTATCAGGTAACAGTAATGCCGGACAGTCCCTCTTCTAATGGATGGGGCAGCATAAAAGCCATCTTTGCCAGCCCTAACCAGCCGGTTATCAAAAACATTTGGGTCGGTCCTCCCAAAGTAGAATCCGTTGAGACGGTTACCATAATGGAAACTGGGCATGATGCGCCCATTGCCCCCATTAGCGATTGCTAGGATTTTGGTCTAAAGCTGAATATCGAGCCCAATTTCGATAACGTCCAAGCAATGGAATGGGAAAAACTGAGTGGCGATTTCCAATGGTCCCAAGATGCGCCAGGCTACGATGACGAGTATGTTGCGATTGCCCCGGCCTGCAACGGGCCCATTAGTTTTAAGGTTCGTATGCAAAACGATTGTGGCTGGTCCCCTTGGCAGATATTTGAGTATGAAGTTACACAGTGCTTGTCAAATTGCGGCTCGGGAGGAGGCGGAGGTAGTGGCACCATCACGAGCGATTACTTTGAAATATGGCCAAATCCATCCGATACAGTATTACACGTCATCTTGATAGGATCGGACCCAGGAGACCTTCTGATGGCAGGCGAAACTTTGAACATCAAATTGTTCAACAGTTCTGGTATTATGGTGAGAAACATCAACGCCATTGCGGAGCAGAACCACATTGATGTTTCCAATTTGCCCGCAGGAAACTACTCCTTGTGGATAAACTATAGTGAACAAACTCCTAACCTCGAAACTTTTCAAATAATCGTGGAGTAAATTTGTGGTATAAGGGGAAACAATTGTCATTTAAAAGAAATGCCAGCTTGTCAGGGCTGGCATTGTAATAAATAATATTTGAATTTTTTATTGCGCTGTATCCTCAACGGTTTCCGGAGTGTTTTCCACCGGAAGTTCTTGGGTTGGCACCACATTAGGAACCGCACTTTCATCAAAAGCTTTTGATTGCACTTTCGTGTCGCCCATTATTGGAATGTTTGAAAGCAAAATTAGGGCGAGCATGATTCCGCCAAGAGTCCAAGTAGATTTGTCCAAGAAATCGGTGGTTTTTTTAACCCCGCCCAATTGTTGGTTTCCTCCACCCCCAAAGGATGAGGATAACCCGCCGCCTTTTGGGTTTTGCACCATTATTACTACAATCAGTAAAAAAGCCACTATAATTATTAAAACTAAAAAGATGGTAAACGTGCTCATTGTTATTCTGTATTAATCAATTTTTCTATTGCC
>JBBSJN010000164.1:0-6664 GCA_038257235.1 Chitinophagales bacterium | reverse complement strand
CTTTTTCAGCAGAAGGTTTTGCCGAACCATTTACCGGTTTTTTGAATTGATAGAAGATGGTAAAAAAAGTAATAATGATTAACACGATGCTGAAAAACTCTAAAGGAATGGCCTTTAGCCAGATTTCATAAGCTGAAGTATTCTCAGGGTTTCCGGATGCTTTCAAACCGATGCTGATATTTGCAATATTAAATCCAACAAAAGTAGTTGCGATAGGAATTAGTTCTACTACAGGACTTGCCGTATTGTTAAGCATAAAAGCAAACCGTTCATTCGTTACCTTATTCTTTTCAGCAAGCGAACGGGTGATGGAACCAGCACCAACAATCCTGAAACCACAATCAATAAAAGTAACAGGTATCAAAGCCCATAGTAAAAAGAATACACCTTTTTCACTTTTTATATGCCTGTCTGCTATATCTGAAAATGCTTTTACACCTCCCGATTTTATTAGGAGGGAAATTAAACCACTAAACAAATAAAGAAACAGAAGCACCTGAAGACTTCCGCTATCAGTTAATGTATTTACAATTTGGCCAACCGCAGTTTCAAAACCACCTGTAAGAGTTGGGTTAAGAAAATAGCATCCTGCCAATAATCCTATTAAAAGCGATGGAATAATTTTCTTAGACCAGATTGCAATTACAATAGTGATAATTGGTGGTAAAATTGAGAGCCAGTGATTTTGCATTGCTTACTTTTTTATTTTTTCCGTCTCCTTTGAAAAAATACAAATACGATAGCGAGGATAATTATAGCCGAAACAATCCATGTTCCCCATCCCATTCCCCAACCCCAGTGATTTCCATTCATCATGTCATTCATTTTTAATTTTTCAAGTTTTTTATTATGAATCTTATGTTGCTGTTATATAATAGAGAACTCATGATTAAAATTTAGTTCACTTCAGAAAGCTATACCCATTGTTATCAGAGCCCGAGTATCATATTCTCTTGCTGCTGTAATAGGAACCTGAAATCCAACTCCAATGGCCATTTCGTCCGCTATCCTGAATTTGAGGCCTATCAGTGAATACAAACTTGTTTCATTCTCTGTTATTTCACCCCTGAGTTCCAGTTCGGGATAAAGCATTTTAGAGGCTTTGAACACAAACGAACTTTCATATTCAGCCATTTTATCAGCCAAATTGAAATGCATATTTGCATCTATAACTACTATTTTACGAACAGTTAACCGCCCGGATAATCCAAAAAGATATTTCAGTGAATTTGACTTTGCTGGGCCCGTAGGAATGCTGACCTGTCCAAAAACACTTAATCCCTTACTATAAGTGGCATCATGAAGAAAACTATACATTAACATTACTTCAGAGTAAGGTGATGTTTTAATACCATCACTTCGTATATGAATACCCAAGCCAGGAAGTAAACCAGCTTCAATATGTATTGCCAAGTCCTGTTCTACGGTAGAATCCCTTCTTTGCTGAAAAGCAGTTGACCGCAAGCTCATTTCTCCCGGCTTATCAGGTAATGCCATATGCGCCAGAAAAGGATGAACGAACATATCACCCATTTTACCTTTATGGTTTTCCTGTGCAGCTAACGGTTTGACAGTTCCAATTAAAAGGACTGCAATAATTAATATATTAATTGTTTTCATTAAATTAAATTTTAAAAGTAAAAAATGATAATTTCTGATATTGAAGCCACTAGTTCAGCGACTTTAGATAATTCATTACATCCTTCAAATCGGCATCGCTCATTTGCCAACGCGGCATATCCTTCTTTAGCTCATCTCCATCAGGATGTTTTCCATTCTCAACCGAATTTTTAAAGCTTTCGAAGGTATAAACTTCTTCATGACCCTGTTTTAATGAGTCAGCTTCTCCTTTGCCATGATGACCGCTTGACAATGCAGACCAACGTATATCCGGGGCATCCATCGTTTCCATGTGCATAGCGTGTTTGCCTCCTGTTGCATCAGTCCCATGACAGGATACACAGGCAAGGTTGCCACTCACCATCATTCCCGTTGTTGAGCCTCCTTGATACGAGATTGGTGTACCCCGTTGACTTGTAGCTGTGAAATAAATTTGCTTGCCATTGGAATTAAATGAACCTGATGCCCACGCTGTTCCATTTCCCATCTGATGATTTGAAGACTGACCACAGCCAAATAAAAGAATCTGGATGCTAAAGACGAGAATTATTCTATATTTCATAATTGTTGATTTTTATTGTGATTAGTAAAAAATGATTTCCGCAAAATTAAATTGGATAGCCAAACCGCAAGCCCTGGTGTGAGGGCAATTTGCAGTAAAGGCGATGCCCCTACTTCCAGTCCCGGAATAATGGGCATTATATCCTTATACTTCCACCAGTCAAGCGCTAAGGCTGTTTTTTCAGCAGCGTAAGCCACGGCTGCACTGGCGGCCAGCAGCCATCGATATTGACGGGCATTGAACGCAGGCCTGAATTTTCCGCTGCCGGTGATGAGCAGAACGATAAACCAAGCGAACAATACCAGCAGGGCATCGCCAATGCTGCACAACAGGTAGCCCATGCGCCTCATCGGTTCAATGACCGTGGCATAAAGGCCCTGGTGCAGGTTTTCCCAGGCCAGGTTCAGCACAAGGCCGGTAAGGAACAATATGAATGAAAAACGGGCGGAAACGGATAGCCAACTTTTCATCTTCTTTTTTATTTGTTTTTGCGTTTGCCTCGCAACCAAAAAACAATAATGAGTATTACTACAAGTGGAATAAACCACATACCCCATCCCATACCAAAGCCCCATGAATTATCGTGCATCATTTTATTTATTTTTTGTTATTCAGGAATTAGATGTTATAAAGATATTGGGTCTCTAAGTTCAGATATGGTATAACCCGTATTGCCCAACACTTCTTGCAGCTTATCAGCTTTAATTGCTTGCGAAGAAGTAATTTCCACTTCTTTCTTTGCCAAGTCAACTTGCACGGATATTACACCGGAAGCAGTAGACAATTTATTTTTAACCGTAGTTGCGCATCCTCCGCAACTCATTCCGCTAATATGATATGTATTAGTGATTAGTTTTTCCATGATTTCTTTTATTTTAATTGTGATTTTATTTTTAAAATTAATTGCTCCTTTATTGTCATTATAGTACCGCGCTGTTATATTAATTATGAAGAATCAATTTATAGACTTTTATATTTTCATTCATTCTCAAAATCAGAAACTAATTATGGCCTCAATATCGAATCCGCTAAATTTTGCTCCGGCAAATCTTCCAGTCCAAGCATTTCCAGCATACTGCTGATTCACATATTCCGCTTTCACTAGAATGTTTTTTGAAATAAACCATCCACCGCCAACATTAAGTCTATTGATTTCAAGATTGCTTGCTGCACTTTCACGTGCTTTACCCTTTACCGAATTATATCTTCCTGCCACATAAAATTTTTCTTCGTTACCAAATCGATATACTAACTCCGCTGCCAATTGGGTAAAGGCACCTTCCTTATCAACGATTGGTTGAGTAAACGTATTACTGCCACTGGCTAGCTCGTAAATACCAAAGAATTCAAGTCCCTTAAATTTTATAAACGGATTTATCTGCAACGCTATAAGTTTTGTAAAGCGTGCATTGTAACGGCCATCAAAATCAGAGCCCTCGGAATTACCAAGCGAATCTGGCTGTGTATGTAAGACATTGTAGTAGCGGCTGCCACCACGATCTCCACCATATAGCCATGTTCCGGTAGTTGTACCCTTATTTACATAGAAAGATCCTGTTAAACGAATTCTCAGATCTTCATTAAGCTGTTTGTCAAAGCCCAATTTTCCATATAGAGAGGGTTTATTATCATCTGATTTAGTTACAACCACATTCTGATTCAATTTACCATTTGTGACACCGATCACGAACAATAGTCCACTCTTTTGAACTGTGGCTTCACCAAACGCTTCAGTCGAAAAGGCATCCATTATATAATTTCCTATAAAGGGATTAAAAATTCCCCTCCCATTATCGGATCTTCTAAAATGAGCATCGCCATAATTAAATTCATCTAATCCAACCGTGAAGGTGGTGTATTTCATCAAGCCCTCCAGAAATCCCTTACGGACAAAATCCAGTTTATCAACTTGAATGTGCCCACCCTTTATCCATGTTTCGTTATGATGCCGGGAAGACAAATAGGTGCGCAAATGCATGCGAACACCATCCAGCAGCTGCACATCAAGGTTTAGATTGGCTGACGGTAAATTAAAATCAGTACCCAATTCAACCAGGTTGTTAGCATCATTGCTTTGGTTCAACCCCTGAAACTGCATGGAGAAATCTCCACCCACTCTCACTTTGATACCGGTATATGCTATCGTATCCACTTTCGTGGTTTCATAAACATGAAGCCCTCGTTTATCATTTGATCTAAAAAACTGAAGGTTTGGTTGCTGCGCTATTAAAAAATGGGAGACAACCGAAAGCAATAACAATAAAGTAAATTTCATTTTGGATAATTAATTAATAATTTTAAATGCGACTATTCGCCTTTTTAAATTTTATAAATCACATTAAATTCAAGCGTGATAGCATCACCCGTTTTCATAGCACCAAACAAAAAAGATGGCGGATCAACATTGTAGTCGGTCATGTTCAGCTTAATTGATCCAGTACAGGTAATCGTGCCATTTTTATTGATGACACTATGAACATCCATTTCAATTTCTTTGGTTACACCGGCAATCGTGAGCTTACCAATGGTCTTAAGTAAATATTCATTCTTCCTCTCAGGAGTTACTGTTGCTGATATCAATTTGTAATGTATGTCCTTAAATTCATCTGATTTCAGTGCCTCGTAAGCAGTCTTATCAAGTTCCTTGTTATCGCTTTCTAAGTCCTTCACTTTTAAAGCAAACGATAGGGATTTCAAAGAAGCAAGGTCACTTTTGCTTCCCGACTTGAAAATAAATTGTGCTGCGCCTGACACTGACGTGGCTTCCATTTCCCACTTATGTAAGGTAGATGTGCCCAGCAATTTTATGTTTACATCTTTTGTATCTTCAATTTTATAGGCGGATTGCGAATGCCCAATGACATTGAATCCTATGATGGAAATTAGCATTAATGCAAAACCCTTTAAGTATTTTTTCATTTTCATTTTCATTTTCATTTGTTTATTTCTTTTTAGTCAACTTGCCTAATGACTTTTCAATCTTATCAATGTCATCATTCATTTTGCTTTTGAAAGTTTTCCAATTGGCTTTCCTTTCTACTTTATAATCACTCATCACTTTCTTTAAGGATGCGATTTCTTTTTCGTGATCTAGTTTTTCTTTTTTCAAGATTGCCTTTTCTTCTGTTGCTGTTGACATTTTATTTTTATATTAGTCATTCTATTTTAACAAATCTTTTTCAAGAAGTGCTTTATGTTCCTGATAATCTTCTTTTGTTATTTGTCCAGCAGCAAAACGCTTTTGCAAAATGTCAAGAGGAGAATCTTTCTTTTTTCTTTGTCCCGGAATATCATAAGGTGTTGCGAAAATCCAGAATAAAAGAATTACCCAAACGAACCACCAAATTAGGTGCATTCCCCAGAAGTGATAACCGTCATACATCATGATTTTCTATTTTTAATATTACTCCAACAGTTCCGCTGTTGCCCGGTCTTCAGTTATGCTGTTGTCCATTTTTTATTGAACGGGGGGTGTTATGTTATAAAGATATTGGATCTCTTAGTTCAGATAGGGTATAACCCGTATTACTCAACGCCTCTTGCAACTTATCAGCTTTAATTGCTTGCGCAGAGGTAATTTCTGCTTCCTTCTTTGCCAGGTCAACTTGCACGGATGTTACACCAGGAGCAGCGGACAATTTGTTTTTTACGGTTGTAACACATCCTCCGCAACTCATGCCACTAACATGAAATACATGAGTGATTAGTTTATCCATGATTTTTGTTTTTGACTTTTTGTGATCTCCGACTGAATTGTCTTTTGTCAAAACGGTGTCATCAAGATCATTAGGATGTGTGTTGTTGAAATCCTCATGTGTCTTTAAGTCTTCCATACTGCCTAACTCTCGGTCCAGCATGTTTCGTGGTTCCTTACTGCCTTGGCCATCTTTAGCTTTTTTCATTTTTCTTTATTTTATTGTTAAGTAATTTGAACTGTTTAAATTCGAGTTAATGGGTTACCGAAAGACTTGCGCATATTCATGAACAAATCTTTTTTTACACCACGTATTTATCCCAAAGCCCATACTTTTCTTTAATTTTTCCCTTTTTAAAGGAAAGGGCCATTATGAAAATTCCGGCCAGGCTAGTGCTTATCGTGAGCGTCATATTACTATCCTCCATCAACCAGGGCATCACTGCCAGTGCAAGACCTAACAATACGTTGAAGTAACGAAAACTTCTGAGTACTTCAGCCATAGCCACTACCGCAAAAACGATCACGAGTGCTCCTCCCAAATGGTTCAAATTGGCAGCAGATGTTTCTATTCCCATCTGAAAAACGAAGGGAGAAAACATCAACCAAAAGCCAATAATTACAGAAATTGTCAATTGCCAAGGGGCAGTCATTCCCCATATTGATGATTTGAAAACTTTCCACGGCTTGTCAACAAATGTTGCCAATTCAAGGGAACGTTGATCGTTTTCAGTGGAAAGTGCATCACCACCTTTCCAAAACACTGTCCATAACGAATCCCCTTTTTG
>JBBSJN010000163.1:0-6706 GCA_038257235.1 Chitinophagales bacterium | reverse complement strand
GCAATTTCATTTCCTCTATTTTCTGATGAAGAAAGAAAAGTGGTTGGCACTACCTATAAACAACAAAGCCGTGAACAGGCAATAAAGATCGGGTTGGATTTTTTTGGTCCGAAGATGAGGAAGATGGTGGAAGAAGTGGAAGAGATAATAGGCAATAGGCCATTAGCAATTGACAATAGGCAATCGGCAATAGATAATAAGCAACAAGGAACAGGGAATGAGCAAAGGAAATCAGACAATAAAGAAAAGCCATTGCCCATTGCCCATTGCCTATTGATTCACTGTTGGCGGGGTGGAATGCGGAGTGCAGCGATTGCCTGGTTACTTGATTTGTATGGATTCAAAGTTTATACACTGGTTGGTGGTTATAAAAAATACCGCAACTATGTATTAGATACTTTTAAAGCTCCGTTCGAATTTAAGATTGTTGGCGGTTACACCGGATCTGGAAAAACAAGTTTACTGAAAGCATTAAAAGAAAAGGGGGAAATGGTGGTTGACCTTGAAGGTCTCGCTAATCATAAAGGCTCTGCTTTTGGAAATATTGGTTTGCCCAAACAACCGGGGCAGGAAATGTTCGAAAACCTGCTGGCCACTGCACTTAGAAAGATTGTTACACAAACAGTATCTTCGGAAGCCCCCTTTAGGGGGTTTAGGGGCATTTGGCTCGAAGATGAATCACAGCGGATTGGGCTGGTAAACATTCCCAAAGATTTATGGGACCAGATGCGGAAATCCCCCGTTTATTTTCTGGACATACCTTTTGAAGAAAGGCTGAAACAAATTGTGCTGGAATATGGTGTTTTGGACCAGGAAATGATGACAGATGCGATTGGCCGCATTTCTCAAAAATTGGGCAATTTGAATGCAAAAACGGCTATTTCGCTGCTAAACGAGGATAAAAAAGCCGAAAGTTTCGATATTTTGCTTAGATACTACGACAAGCATTATTTCAAATCGCTGCACAATCGGAAGGAGATAAATTCGTTATTACACCAGATCCAGTGTAAATCCGTAACTCCTGAAAATGCCAACCAACTTATCCGTTTATCCCAACTGCAGCAACAAAGCCATTAAGCTTTTAATCATCCTGTTATTATCCCCCGTTTTCTTTTATGGTCAGACGTTGACCGGACTTTGGACCGGCGCAATCAGCAACGACAGCACAACGGTAAGAAAAGACCAGTCTTTCGAAATTGCTCTTACTGAATACAGGGGCAAGGTATATGGTTACTCAAGAAGTGAATTTATTGTTGATGATGTATTGTACTATGTGGTGAAAAGAGTAAAAGGAACTATTGAAGGAGATGTGTGTGAAGTGGTGGACGACGAGATCATTGCATTTAATTTTCCTACCAAACTTGATAAAGGAGTAAAAGTAACCAGCACTTTCAGAAGAAATAAAGCAGATAATGTTTGGCAACTGGAAGGAACCTGGAAAACAAATGCCACTAAAAAATATTATGCCGTTACAGGTAAGGTAGACCTGGAACAAGAAAAAGACCTTACAGCTTCAAAAATATTTCCACACCTGGAAGAATTGAAACTGGCCAACGATATTACATTTTATAAAGAAAGAGAAGAAGGAATTCCTGTTGTAAAAATTGCGAAGCCGGAAAAAATAAAAGCTTCTTACAAAGAAATTGATAATGAACTAACTCAACACACCGGTACAATGGCGGCGGTTAATAAGCCGATAGTTATTCAAACAACAACCCTGAATGAAGAACTGCCTTCGGTTACAAAAACAACCGACGAATTACCAAAAACAACAACCAACGACATACCGAAAAATAATACTGCGGCACAACCTACGATACCCAATACTCAGCCTGAGTTAAACATAGCAACAATTCCAAAACAAGCAGAGGAAGTTGCTATTGCTAAAACAAGCGGCGATAAAAAAGAACTTGTTTCAACACAGCAAGAAAAAGCAATAACCAAAAAAGAAATGCCGGTAGAGAAAGCTACCAATGATGTTGTGAAGAACGCAGCAATAAAGAGCAATGATCAACCAAAGCAAACTACAACACAGGTAGTTGCCAAGACAACGACTCAACCTGTTGATCCAAAAAAGGAAACAAAAACAGCTTCGATTGAAAAATCAGTTATAAAGAACGAAGTTGTGCAGCAAAAGAAAGTAGAAGTTGTTATTGAAGAAAAAAATACAACGACAACCCTTACAAAACCTGCCGCAATAGAAAAACAAGAATCAAAACCATTAACTCCAATCACACCTGTTATTGCAGTGCCAAAGAAAACCCTGGAAGAAATCACCTATAGTGCGGCAGTTATTTCAGGAAGAAAATCAGAGTTTACGCAAGAGGTAATTTATCAGTCAGACAGTCTTGTGCTATCGTTGTATGATAACGGAGAAATTGATGGCGATACGGTAAGTGTATTTCTGAATGGCGAAGTAATTATGGCAAAACAGGGATTAAAAGCAAGTGCAATCAAAAAGACAATTTACATTTCTCCCGATAGTGAAGACTTTAGTCTGGTATTATTTGCAGAGAACCTGGGAAAATATCCGCCGAACACCGGATTGCTGGTTGTGCGGGATGGCGATGAAGTGTATAACCTTCGCTTCAGTTCCGACTTTCAGAAAAATGCCGGGATAATTTTTAGAAGAAAAAAATAACGTTTCCCACTAATACACAAAGTAAGAATCCAAACAAGCTTGACTGCTTTGTGGGCCACTTTTGTATTTCTCTCAGTCTATTATCCGAGATTTGAGGGATGAATGATCAAAATGAATTTTCTGTAAGCCCTCCTTCGGAGGGTTTGGGAGGTCTCACACAATATTCTCATGGTGCAGGTTGTGGCTGCAAGATTGCACCAAAAGTTTTAGATGAAATATTAAAAAGTGGTTTGGCATTGCCTTCTACCAAAAACCTATTGGTTGGTAATGATAGTAAAGATGATGCGGCGGTGTATGATCTGGGAAATGGAACTGCAGTTATTTCTACTACTGATTTTTTTATGCCTATAGTAGATGATGCATTTGATTTTGGAAGAATAGCAGCAGCAAATTCTATTAGTGATGTGTATGCAATGGGTGGAAAACCATTGATGGCAATAGCAATCCTTGGTTGGCCGGTAGAAAAGCTGCCAGTTGAGCTGGCACAAAAATTAATTGAAGGCGGAAGAACAATTTGTGCAGAAGCTGGTATTCCATTGGCTGGCGGACATAGTATAGATTCGCAGGAACCGATATTTGGATTAGCGGTAACAGGCATAGTGTCGATTGAGAACTTGAAAAAGAATAATACTGCACAGGAAGGCGATTTATTATTTCTTACCAAGCCACTCGGCGTTGGCGTTTTATCTACTGCGCAAAAGAGAGGGTTATTAAAAGAAGAGTATTTGCCGGCAATGATAGAGCAAATGGCAACACTGAATAAAATTGGCGAAGAGCTGGGTAAGATAAAAGGAGTTACCGCCATGACGGATGTAACAGGCTTTGGACTGCTTGGCCACTTAATTGAAATGACAGAAGGCAGCGGACTAAGTGCAGAAATCTATTATGATAAACTACCAATTGCTGCCGGGGTTAAAGAATATATAGCCCAACGCATTTTCCCTGATGCAACAACAAGAAACTGGAATGCTTACAGTGATAAGGTAAAGTTTGAGAAAGGAGTGAATGTTATGGAAGCATTTACTCTTTTGCCCGACCCACAGACAAACGGAGGCTTATTATTTAGTGTGAAGAAGGAAGACATAGATGTTGTAAAAGAATTATTGCAACAACACAAGTTGGAATTATTTGCTGAACCAGTTGGTGTTATGATTGCAGAAGGGGAGAAAAGGGTTTTTGTGAAATAGAATATCTTTTATGAAACAGTGTTTATTGTCTGGAGAATTTTATACAAGGAGTTACGTTTATTTAAGAGTTGGCTGTTATGCTTGGGATAAAAATTTATTATAGATCGGGGATTTGTGGGCTGGACTTAACACAGATGGGCGGGATTGCTATGGAAAAAACAAATGTGGATTGTAAAAGAAAAAAAGTAACAAAAAAAGAAAAGAGTAATAGTAATAATATCTTTAATAAATTAATAAAAACAAAGCTAAAGGACGGATATGTTCTCGGCTGACGTAGCACAGATGGACAATAAAACCCCATTAACATAGACGAAGGGTATAGTAAGCTACTTGGTAACACCATAGTTTTAAACTACTTAGCACAAATAAATACTTTTTAACACTTTTAATCACATTTGTTGTACAATATTATGTACGTTTACAAGTACAAACTTACTACTATGCAAGCAGTTTCAGTATCTCAATTAAGGTCAAATATCAAGAAATATCTTGATGCGGTCACTCAATCTTTGGATGTAATTATAGTTTCAAGAACAACGGAGGATGATGCAGTAGTCATTATGTCTATTAAAGAATATAATTCATTAAATGAGACCGGACACTTATTATCCACAACCGCTAACAGAATTAGACTACAAGAATCAATCGAACAATTAAAATCCGGCAAAACTCGAAAATTTGATTTACCAGAATAATTTTAAAAATGAATTTCGAGTTTACACAAAATGCTTGGGAAGAATTTGAATATTGGATTGAAGCCGATATTAACATAGTTAATAAAATCAAAGAACTAATTAAAGACATTAAAAGGTCACCATTTAACGGGATTGGTAAACCCGAACCTTTAAAATATGACTTAAAAGGTTTTTGGTCAAGACGAATAACAGGAGAACATAGACTTGTTTATAAGGTTGACGGCAAAAAAGGAGAAAACCAAAAATGCCTTATCGTTCAATGTCGCTTCCATTATGACTAAATAAGTAAACATACTATTATGAAAAACTATACTTGCTACTGATTTTATCTGCACTTATTTTCTCCTGCGGCAAAAATGACAATGGAAGATATGCACCTATGGGGAAGGGTGTTTTAGATACAAGCAATGGTGATTTATATGAATTTGTATGGGGTGCTAAGATAGAAGAATTACAAGAGGAGGCTTTTAGTAAAATAACAGGGGTTAGGGTGACAAACCTAATAAGAGGGACAAGAAGACAATTTGATTTTGTAGATGAGACTAAAAAATAAGTAAGTGAACTAAACGCATATAATATGACAGAAACATCAGAGAGTCGCATATTGACAAAAAAAGAGAAAATTAAAGCAGCGGTTAAAACAGGTGTTTTCTTAGTTATAATTCCATGTTCAATATTCAATATTGATTGCACTTGTTTTGCTAATCCCAGAATTAGGTATCGGCGATTCTAACTCAAGTGTGGCTAAAACATTAATTATGTTATTTTGGGCGGGAGTATTAGGAGTAATAGTTAGCTCAATTATTAAAAACGGGATTTAGATTAAATAGCACAGATGGGCAAGACCGAAAAAAAATATGAACAATATGGATATATTAGACACCCAACCAACAATAAGTAAATGGGAGCAATTAAGTGACGGGAAAGAATTTAGAACGCCATATAGTGCAGCAGAAACAAACTTTAAGACTGTTACCGTTCCACGAAAAATTTAAAACAATATTTGAAATAACAGGCATTTATTATGTATCATGCGAGTACACTGATTTTATATTAGATGCAGAAGTGAAAAGTGTAGTGCAATTAGATTCAAAAGGAATTACTCCAACCGCTAACGAGCTATATGAAGTTTATTTAAAAACAAGGCTTCTTTGAATAGGAATTTTGTTACAAGAGTCTATACAAAAGGGATTTCAATTAATACTAATAGATATGCCGCCAACTCCTTTTAAACAAATGAAACAAGTTTTTGATGAGGCTATTTATCGTTCTCTTGAATATTAAGTGACAATAAAATAATTAATAAATTTATTTTCAACATATTTTATATTTGAGTATAATTTTATTACCTCCTTCAATAAGGGTAATCGGCTAATACCAGAGTCTCCGTTAGCAGACCCGTCTTTCGACAAATCATTACTATTTTCTACTATTTCTTTTTTTTCGCTTGACAATGGCTCTGACCAGTGACAATTTTTATACTGTTTAGGTATTCAATTCAGGCTCTATGAAAAAGCACAAACAGCCAACATGACCTGTGTCTCTTCAGCAGTAGTTCCGTGACGTTATAGTATCCTCTACCTACAGCAATACAGGAACGTTAGAAATATAATTAAAGAAAAAAGCGGCACAACCTTGCAGGCCATCATTTTGATTGAGTCCATTGATAAATCACCAATTTCTTTTTTCTTCTCCGCAAAGAATGTAGTTCTGAAATGTGTGAAATATATAATTTATATCCAGAGAAGTGTAATCTTTCTAGCTTAATATCATGAACCTTGTAGCTGGCCTGAATTCCAAGGTGCGGAAACTCCATTTTAATAAAACAATAAAGCAATATCAAATGACAAAAGCTACGAAGAAAAAAAGCACTACTGATCGTAGTAAATTACTCAAATGCCCCACCGGCATCAAAGGTTTTGATGAAATTACCGAAGGTGGGCTTCCGAAAAACAGAACCACTTTAGTTTCCGGCAATGCAGGCTCAGGCAAAACGCTGTTTGGGATTGATTTTCTAATAAAGGGTGCGACGGATTTTAATGAGCCCGGCATTCTCATATCGTTTGAAGAGACAGAAGATGAACTTTATAAAGACGTGGCTTCGCTCAATATGAATTTGAAAGAGCTTGTTTCGCGGAAAAAGATTCGGCTCGAACATGTTATTTTGGAGCGCAAAGACGTTC
>JBBSJN010000162.1:0-6730 GCA_038257235.1 Chitinophagales bacterium | reverse complement strand
GGGGTAAATATTTCCGCAGCGGGCACAAATTCATAAAAAATGCCACTATTCGTATTGAGTAATAATCCTTCCGCCTGTTGTGAATCCTGGAATGCAAAAAAACCTTCACTGGCAGGAAAAACCTCAATCGTATCTACCTTACGGCCAATACTCTCCATTAACCTGGCTTTGTAGGGTTCAAAATTTACTCCTCCCTGAACCATCACACTGAAGTTTGGAAACAGATCTCCAACTTTCTTGTCACTTCTTTTAATTAATTCATCAAAATACATCTGCATCCAGGGTGGAATACCACTTATCAGCGTCATGTCCTGGCTAATTGTTTCATCAACAATCTTATTCAATTTGGTTTCCCAATCTTCTATGCAATTCGTTTCAAAAGATGGCAACTGGTTAGTTCGAAGGTATTTTGGTACATGATGGTTCACAATTCCGCTCAATCTCCCTGTTGGAATTCCGCCAACCCTTTCTAAAACGGGTGATCCGGATAGAAATATCATTTTCCCGTCGGCAAATTTGGTATTACCTGTTTCGGCCATATAGCAAAGCAGGGCATTCCGGGCTGTATTGATATGGTTGGGGATAGAATCTTTGGTAATCGGGATGTATTTTGTGCCGCTTGTAGTGCCAGAGGTTTTGGCAAAATAGATTGGTCTGCCCTTCCAAAGCACATTATGCCTGCCTTCTTTTACTTTTTCCACCCAAGGCTTCATTTGCTCATAATCAGTGATCGGGACTGCCTGCCTGAATTCTTCGTAAGAATTTATGTTTGCAAAGCCATTTTCTTTACCAAAATCGGTAATTCGGCCAATTTTTATAAGATTTTTGAAAATATTTTCCTGGTCGGCAACGGCCGTAACCATCCCTTTGCGGATACCTTTATATATATATGAGGCGAACGGTTTGGCTAAGAAGGACTTGATTTTCATACTCAATTCAATAGAAACCTTAATAAAGCCCGTCCGAACGCAAAATCAAAAAAATCCAATTCTGTTCATAAAATCCGGGCGGAGCTACAAATATAACAGATACTGGGGCATTATGGTGGGGCAATAAATGTTCATAAATCTTTGATTTTCCGTTTGTCGCTTCAACATTTCTCCTTACCTTTGCCGTCCTAATTTTTAAGAATATGATAGCCGTTATAAAAATAGCTGGACAGCAATTTAAAGTAGAAAAAGACCAGACATTATACGTTCCCCGTGTGGAAGGAAATGCTGGTGATAATGTTAATCTTGAAGTGTTATTAGTTGATACTGATGGAAAACTTTCTTTGGGTGCTGCTGCATCTAAAGTAACTGCAGAAATTGTTGACCATATAAAAGGTGATACTGTGATTGCTTACAAACAAAAAAGAAGAAAAGGATTTCATAAAAAGAAAGGCCACCGTACTGCTTACACAAAAATCAAAGTAACCTCTATTAAATAACAAAAAACAAATCCCGAATTCCATTAAACAGTTTTGTGATTTGGAATTTATTGTTTGGAATTTAAATAATAATACAATGGCACATAAAAAAGGTGAAGGTAGCGTAAAGAATAACCGTGACTCACAAAGCAAACGCCTTGGTGTAAAAATTTTTGGTGGCCAGCCTGCACTTTCAGGAAACATTATTGTTCGTCAACGTGGCACAGTTTATCATCCTGGAAAAAATGTTGGTCTTGGAAAAGACTTTACATTATTTGCATTAACGGATGGTCTTGTTGAATTCCGTAAAGGGAAAAAAGACAGAACAACAGTTTCTGTTGCTGCGGTTGAAGCATCAGCTTAATTACCTTGTTTAGAATTTTGTGGAAAAAAAATTTGGGTAGTATTAAATAATTCTTATTTTTACTACGTTAATCCATTATTTACTAACATTAAATTCTAAACAAAATGGCAACAAAGAAAAAAGCAGCTAAGAAAAAAGCAGCTCCAAAAAAGAAAGCAGCTCCAAAAAAGAAAGCCGCTAAGAAAAAAGCAGCTCCAAAAAAGAAAGCCGCTAAGAAAAAGAAATAAGTTTAAGCAATTAAACAAAGCAAAAGTCCTGTCTGGTTTAAAACGAGACGGGACTTTTTTTATGCCCTGTTTATAATCCTAAATTTGAGTTATGGATAATGCTGCCATTGCCGACAATTTTGCACTGCTCGCCAAGCTGATGGACATACATGGCGAAAACTCCTTTAAGTCGAAAACCTTTGCTGTAGCGGCTTTCAACATAGAGAAGCTGCCTATGCAATTAAAAGATACACCAAGAGAAAAACTCTATGGTATAAAAGGAATTGGAGAAAGTACGGGTAAGAAAGTGGCTGAAATGATCGACACCGGAAAGCTGGAAGTGCTAAGTGAATACATCAGCAACACTCCGCCAGGTGTAATTGAAATGCTAAACATAAAAGGAATCGGTCCGAAAAAAATCAACACCATTTGGAAAGAAATAGAAATTGAATCGTTGGGCGAACTGTTATATGCATGTAACGAAAACCGATTAACATTGTTCAAAGGCTTTGGCGAGAAGACACAAAAAAATGTGCAGGAAGCAATCGAATTCTATTTTTTAAATCAGGGACATTTTTTATTTGCTCAATTAGAAGAGGTTTTTCCGAAGATTGAAACATATCTTAAAAAAATATTTTCACCTGAAAAAGTAAAAGCAACAGGTGCATACAGAAGACATACACAAACAATTGAAGAACTAGAATTTGTTGTCAACGAACCAAATGAAATAATAAAACCAAAGTTTCAAACAGCACAACCGCCTGAGTTACTGGAAGAAACCGACAGCAACCTCTTATATAAATTGAAGAACGGAATAAAGCTACGTTTGTACACAGGTGAGCAAAATATTATTGAAAGGCAGTTTGTAACAACAGGTTCGGCAGCATTTATTGATGCTTTTCAAAAAACATTTCCAACAATTGATTATACCAAAGCAGCAAGCGAAGAAGAAGTTTTTTCTGAAGCAGGTGTTCCTTTTATCGTTCCTTGCATGCGGGAAACGGAAACAATCATTGAAAGAGCAAAGAATAATAAACTTCCATTGCTTATTCAAACAGAAGATATCCGTTCCATCATTCATAGCCATAGTAACTGGAGTGATGGTAGTAATACGTTAGAAGAAATGGCAGATGAATGTATCAAACGGGGATTTGAATACCTTGTTATCTCCGATCACTCACAATCTGCTTTTTATGCGAATGGATTAAAAGAAGACCGGATCATTGCCCAGCAGAAGCAGATTGATGAGCTGAATGCAAGATTAAACCGTTTTAAGATCTTTAAAAGTATTGAAAGTGATATTTTATATGATGGAAGCCTTGATTATCCGGAGCATATTTTGAAATCTTTTGACCTGGTGATTGCTTCCGTACACAGCATTCTTAAAATGAATGAAGAAAAGGCCATGAAACGGCTCATCGCAGCAATTGAAAATCCTTACACTACTATTTTGGGCCATATGACAGGCAGACTTTTACTTAGCCGCAATGGTTATCCAGTTGATCATAAAAAAATAATAGAAGCCTGTGCCGCCAACCATGTTGTGATAGAACTGAATGCACACCCCCGCCGTTTGGATATTGACTGGAAATGGATTGATTATGCTATTGAAAAGAATGTATTGCTTTCTATTGACCCCGATGCACATGCCTTAAATGGATTTGATGATATTAAATATGGAGTGCTGGCTGCGCAAAAAGGCGGAATGACGAAAGAAAATAACCTGAGTAGTTTTGGTTTAAAAGAGTTTGAAGAGTGGTTGGGCGAAAATAGAAATTTAAAAGGTTTGTAAAGTGGAATGTCTCGTTTTCATATAAGTTAACAACAATCATTCAAAAAATGATCAAAAAACTAACAGTTCAATACATTGCTCTATTTCTTTAATAATTTTTCTTTTTCCAATTCAGCCATCAACTTAGCAGTATATGATTTACTTATTTTATCCATGGAAGCAATATCAAAATTTTCCGACTGAACAGAATTCATAATTTCTTCGGTGGACAAATCATAAAATATACTCTGAAAAATGAAAGCGTCTTTTTTAATTGAATATTGCCCGGGTATGTCTACAGCCGGAGTTTCTTTTACAATTCCCTGTTGTCTGAAATCCCTGTTTTTAGTAAAGGCCATTTCCAATAACCCTGTTAAAAAAGGGGTATTAGCTTTCCTGGAAAAACCTTCTTTAAAACTGATAGCCTGCTCTTTCTGCAAAAAAGATACAATTAATACTGCATCACATCCATTTTCCTTAGCTTTCGCTTCGATCTCCTCTTTAGCAGGAGCTTTTGGTTCGTTTAATGAAAAAGGTATCACATCAAGACTTTTTACAGATGCATATCCGCCGGACATTGCTGCGGCAGAGAGATCATTTTCCAACCTGACCCTGTACTGGATATCTGCTGTCGATCCAACAATAAATATTTTTTGAAAGGATTTCCCATTTTGTTTTTGATTGTTAACTATTAGGCCTTCTGTTTTCTTGGAGGGAGAACAACTAACAATTAAAAATGCAATTACCGCCAATACCTGAAGATGTTTTTTTTGCATAAAGTAGATTTTAAAAAAAATAATGGCTGATTTTTTTCAAGATTACTACTACTCATCCCATAATCCTTACAGCTATACTGCAGCCACCCCACAAACTTCCGTTCTGCCAATCAAATAAGAAGGCAATGATTGATCACCTGGTAAGATGAGCCAAAACAATTCCTAACTCGTCCTACTCCGGCAAAGCTTCATCCAGTTTGTTATCTGTCACAAACTTATTTTTTGCAACAGTAAACTCTTCCAAAAGAGATGCTATTTCCTTAATAGGCTCATCTATTTTTTCATGAATTTCAGGAAGACGTTTGTCAAGAATGGAATTACCAAGATTAATATTCTCTGCCTCTAATTGCGCCACTTTTTTTAATAGTGAAGTCTGGCTATTGGAAATATCTTCCAGTTCCCGGATCATTTTTTCCATCATGTTTTTCTTTTCCATCTTATCCATATGCTTAATTTTTATACCGTTAATTTAAGCAATAAATTTCAAAGTGAAATTTTATCCTAAATAATAGAGGATTTTCCGGAAAATCAACTGCATAATTTCATACATTATTTATCACCCTATTCCATAATCTTCACCATGATTACTGCTGCCGCCTCAGAAATTTCTGTTTAAGAATAGGGATATGTTAAAAAGACTTATGACAATTGTCGTATTTTTTACGACAATAATGTATACCTTTATACCACTTTAATAACACAGCAATGGGAAAATCATTTGAAATTAATGATAAAAACATCTCGTATAATGCGATTGATGATAAAGACATCTTATCACTAATACAATACGTTAAGGACGGATTCAAATTCAATGCATTTACTTCTTTAACCAAAAACACTCCTTTCAGCTTAAATGAATGGTCTTATTTTTTGAATATGTCTGAAAGAACGATGCAACGGTACAAAAAAGAAAAGAAAGTATTTGATCCTATTTATTCTGAAAAAATACTGGAAGTAATGCTCCTTTACAAACTAGGGGTAACTGTTTTTGGAACAAAAGAAAAATTTATCTCCTGGATAGAAACAAAAAATCTTGCTTTAGGTGGTGTAAAGCCAAAGGAATTTCTTGACAATACATTTGGTATTGGCTTTTTAAAAGACGAACTAACCAGAATTGAACATGGCATATTAGCATGATCCTTTACCGACTTAGCAAAAAGAAGTATAGCCGTGACCTTAGTGGTAAAGGTGCAGAAAAAGCCGGTGGCAGGTGGAACAGTAAGGGTTTTGCGATGGTTTATACAAGTGAATCAAGGTCTTTATGCACCGCAGAAATTGCCGTACACAGCCCTTTAGGAAATATTCCATCAGATTATTTTTTAAGTACGATAGAATTTCCTGACACGGCCGACATGCTGGAGATAAAAGAAGCTGGTTTACCTAAAGACTGGAAAACAATCCCTCATTCCAACTCTACTCAATTGCTTGGTGATAGTTTTCTCACAGATAATAAATTTCTTGTAATGAAAGTTCCTTCAGTTGTAGTACAGGGAGATTTTAATTATTTACTCAACCCAGCTCATAAATTATTTTCAAAAGTTAAAATCAAAAAAACAGAAGCTTTTGAGTTTGATGAAAGATTATTTAAAAAATAACCTCCTACCACCCTATTCCATAATCCTCACCATGATTACTGCTGCCACCCCATAAACTTCCGTTCTTCCAGTCAAAGAAGATGGCATTGATTGGTCCGCTGGTACGGTCATCAAAAGACAATTTGTAACCCATCTTCATTAATTCATTCCGCACTGCTTCGGGAGTTTTATCGTGTAATAATAAATTTCCGGCTCTTGGCTTACGTTCGCTGATTTTAGTACCACCTAATGAAAGCCATAACTGATTACTGTTGATATTGGCTGCTTCACAGGCTTGTTGTACTGTCATTCCAAACTCCACCATATTCAGAAAGAATTGCAGAAGGTTTTGGTCTTGTGTGTCGCCGCCTTGCACAGCAAATGATAAAAATGGTTTGCCATCTTTTAATGCCATTGAAGGTGTTAACGTAACTCTGGGCCTTTTTCCGGGTTCAATAACATTAAACGGATCTATCTCCGCATCTAATACAAAGCTTTGTATACGCTGACTCATCCCCACACCTGTGTTACCTGCAATACAAGCAGGTAACCAACCGCCACTTGGAGTAATGGAAACAATCCATCCTTCTTTATCCGCTGCTTCAACAGTTGTAGTACCCATCCATAAATT
>JBBSJN010000161.1:0-6769 GCA_038257235.1 Chitinophagales bacterium | reverse complement strand
CATCGGGTTTTTCAAGGGAGAGATTATGAAAAGAGAATTGAGCAACGGACAGTAAGAAAGTCAGAATAGTCAAATGAGTCAAATGAGTCAAATGGGTCAAATGAGTCAAATGGGTCAAATGGGTCAAATGAGTCAAATGGGTCAAATGGGTCAAATGAGTCAAGAAAGTGATAAGGCAAATTTGTAAAAAGAGAGCGGTATAGGGGAATTAAACAATTGATATTATGGCATTAAACAAAGAGCAAATAGCACAGCGCATCGCAAAAGAATTGAAGGATGGGTATTATGTCAATCTTGGCATTGGTATTCCAACCCTGGTGGCTAATTATATTCCAACAGGAGTGAATGTAGTACTGCAAAGTGAAAATGGTTTGCTGGGAATGGGACCTTTCCCTTTTGCAGGAGAGGAAGATGCTGATTTGATTAATGCAGGTAAACAAACAATTACAACTCTACCGGGTTCTGCCTTTTTTGATTCAGCCATGAGCTTTGGTATGATAAGGGCCGGGAAAGTGGATTTAACGGTGCTTGGTGCGATGGAAGTAAGTGATCAGGGAGATATTGCCAATTGGAAAATACCCGGTAAAATGGTAAAGGGAATGGGCGGAGCAATGGATCTGGTAGCCAGTGCCAAAAACATTATAGTGGCAATGATGCATACCAATCCAAAAGGAGCATCCAAACTATTACCGGCTTGTACGCTGCCACTTACAGGTGTAAAATGTGTAAGGAAGATCGTTACCGATTTAGCAGTGCTGGATGTTACCCCAGAAGGTTTCAGATTGCTTGAAAGAGCACCAGGTGTAACGGTAGAAGAGATCAAAGAAAAAACTGCGGGGAAATTAATTGTAGAAGGAGAGATTCCGGAAATGCAATTCAGCTAATCTATCAGATTATTCTTTACTGCAAAGAATACAAGGCCAGCTGTATTCTTACAGCCAAATCGTTCCATCAGCCTGTCCTTTATCGCTTCTACTGTTCTGGGGCTGTTTTCCATTTTTTGAGCAATTTCAGCTGCGGTAAATTCCATGCAGATAAACCGGAGTACATCTTTTTCCTTATCGCTTAAAGTAATTTCACTGTTAAGGGAGGGAATAACTTTTTGCCTTGCATGAGATTTTTTCAACAATATGCGGTTCACAAAATTATTAAGGTAATATCCTTTTTCAAACACTTCCATAATAGCTCTGCGGATCTCATTCGGTTCCGAATTCTTAAGCAGGTAGCCATTGGCACCATTTTCCATCAGATGATACACAAAACGTTCATCTTCGTACATGCTTAGCACAAGCACTTTTATATGTGGATATTGTTTGCTGATTGTTTTAGTAGCTTCTATTCCATCTTTACCCGGCATTCTCAGATCCATCAATACAACATCTGGTTCCGAATCTGTTAATCCGTTAAGAAGATCTTGTCCGTTTTCAGCTTCCTGTACAAATTTTATATTGGTAAATGGACGAAGAGAAAGTATAACTCCTTTTCTGAATATTTTGTGATCGTCTGCAATAGCTACCTTAATGAGTCCCATAGTTTATTGATATAGCGCAAAGTTAATTGATTAAAAGGGTTTAGTAAACCCTGATCTTACTTGCTGCTTTTTGAGTAATTATGCATACGGCTCATCTTGCGGCAGCTCAACAGTTACTTTGTAATAGGTTTGAGAAATATCTTTTTCAAAATTTATATTTCCCTGAACCAACCGTAAACGGCTGGTAATATTTTTAAGGCCAAGGCCTACATTACTTTTATTCAGTTTGTCAAAATCTGCCTGTACAATGCCGCGGCCATCATGATGTATTCTTAAATAGAACTTTTCTGCATGTACATTTTGTGTAAGATGAATAAAGCTGGAGTTACTATGCTTAAGAATGTTATTAATAAGTTCCTGCACCACCCGGAAAATGATCAGTTCCTTTTCTTCCTTCAACCGGTCTTTATATTCATGAAAGCGGCTGCTCGCATTGATGCTGCCGGAACCACTTATTTTCTGGAATAAATCATTAACTGCAGACTCTAGTCCAAAGTTTTTCAATGTAGGCGGCATCAGGCTATGGCTGATATTACGTACAAGCTGAATCGTATCATCAATGATCTGCCTTGCCTGGAAGATGGATTGCAACTGCGTGGCCTTGTCCTGGTTCACCAAGTTTTCATTCAGGTAGAGGCGGGCGGTTGCCAGTAAAGGACCGGCATCATCATGCAGATCGGCAGCCAGTCGTTGGCGTTCTTCTTCCTGCAGCTTAATGGAGGCATTCAGCAATATCTTTTGCTGGTCGGCTTCCATTTGCTGAATTTTTTTATGAAAACGAAGCACACGGCGCTGGTGCATGATAAGAAATACAATGAGACCAACCACCAGTATGATCATACCAACTGTTCCGAGAAACAGCACGGTTGATACGGAGGTTTTGGTGGCTTGGAGGAAGTACATAATGGTTTTGGTGGTGGTGGTTTATATCATATCAAGATTAGGAATATCCTTAGATTTCATTTTAGTAAATTCTACTTTATTAAAAAATAAGCCAGATGCAACTAAAGTAAATAATACATTCTTAAAAATTTCAGGCAAATAAGTAAAATGCCAATACTCTTCTATTTGCTTTTGGGTAACATGATTGACCAGAATGTTAAAGAAAAAGCTACTTCCCAGGTAAATTACAATGCCAACAACAAGCCAGAAGCTTGAATAGTCATAAATATTCCCGGTTAGATTGGTTTTAAAGTATTGTTGAAAATATAAGAATGCAAAGGTAAATATCAGTATTGTTTCAATTCCAACAGGAACTGAATCAATTTTCTGAAGTGGAGAAAGGAAATAATAAGTTACTTGATATAAAGTAAAAAGAAGCCACAATATTAATATTATGTTTCTAACCTTACTATTTTTAATTGTTATCCAAAATATAGAAGCAAAAAAAGAGAACTCGAGTGTTGTATAAACTGTTTGTTGTATTTTTCTATAATCTTTTGGGATATCGTAATAGAACTGCAAAAATAGAAAAAAGAGAACCCCATATATAGCTACTAGAATTAAGGCCCTATTTTTTTTGTCTTTATTGAAAAGAAAAAAAAATGGTATAATCAGATAAGAGTATACTAGTATAAATGTAAAAAGCTTTTCTATTGTTTGGATTTTGCCCAAAAATAGAAAAACTTTTTGAATAGTTTAATACTACTTAATACTTTACTTAATGAAGGATATTAGTCTTCCCAAGTAAATATGTCAGCAGTCTCAGTGATAAATCTTTTCATAACAGTAACGTTTTTAAAGCCTTATTCGAAATATCTCGTGATGTAAAAATTGGGAATAGAGTGATGTAATGCAATCAAGCCATCATTAAATAGATACACTTAAAAAAGCGTAAAAGCTAATACTGGCAAGGGTTTTAACGATATTGAACAGAAAATATACCCACTAAAAACGGGTATGTTTACTAAGCAAAAATAGTGTTTTTACGGCAGTAAAATCGTAAGATTACCCGGTAAAAACCCGGTTGTTAACAGCTGTGGATAAGAAAGGAGGTTGAAATTTGGCCTTTTGGATCGGGTGCAATCATCCTTCGCTGAAGCTACGGATGACAAGAAAAATAAGTTGATTGATATTGGATTTCGCTTACGGTTTCATTGGTATTGGAAATTGCTTTCAGGACGGTTTCTAAGGACATTGGACGATTTGAGGGGCTCGATCCTCCGTCAATCAACTTGCATCAAAAATATATCCACATCCTGATGTGTACAAGAGCAAAATTTCCTGTTTTAAAACTTTCAGCATTTACTAATGCTGTCGTAAACTTCCGGTAACGAAATGAAAATACACGGTAAGCTGAATGAAAAAATACGATTGGGTGAAAAATGGCTTTATTAATTGGAACTGGAGCATTGCAACTCCAGCATTTGTCAGCACCATGTCTCGTCCTGTCACCCTGGGCTTGACTCCGTTTCAAGAACGGGGCAGGCTCCGGGGTCTTTCACTCACATGCATTTATCAATTATCATTAAACTATTAGCTGAAATAGTTTTCTTCCCGCCTTATAATCCCTGCCTAACGGCTGGCAGGTTCCCGGCAATTATTTTAAAGCTAACCCACTTTTTATTTTTGAGAAAGATGCCGGAGCAAGTCCGGCAAGACATTAGCTATGTTGCTTCAGGCTTGAGTGCTGTCACCCCGGACTCGACCCCGTTTCAAGAACGGGGCAGGCTCCGGGGTCTTTCTCATGAATGTATTTATCAGTTCTCCTTTAACTATTTGCTGAAATAGTTTTCTTCCCGTCTTATAATCCCTGCCTGACGGCAGGCAGGTTCCCGGCAATTTTTTTGACTTTTATCTCAGCTTTAAAAATCTTAATAAAAAATGTGGAATTTACTAAAATAACGTACTTTTACGCTGGTCCAAAACCTATTAAATTAACTGCAACTCAATAATCTATGTCTACCCAGCAAATAAAAGTGGCTATTGCCGATGATCATAAGATCTTTCGTGATGGTATCAGAATGGCCCTTAAAGATAAAGAATACCTGAAAATTCTTTGGGAAGCCGAAGACGGTAAAGACCTTCAGCACAAACTCAAGCTTAAATTACCCGATGTAATATTAATGGATATCCGAATGCCGGAAGTAGATGGCATTAATGCTATCAGCCTTATACGAAAGGAATACGAAGCATTGAAAATTATCGTACTCACTATGTATGATGATCAGGAAATGATTACCAAGATGATGGAGATGGGAGCCAATGCATACCTGACAAAAACTACCGACCCCGAAGAAATTTACCAGGCCATCCTCACTTGCATGAACGATGATTTTTATTTTAATGAACTGGTAAATAAAGCGGTGCTGCTAAAGTTGCAGCATAAAAAAACGGTACGACAGTTTTATCCGAATCCAGTAAAATTCTCGGAAAAGGAAATCCGCATTTTGAAATTGATTGCGGATGATAAAACAACAGAAGAAATTTCGAAAGAAGTTTTTTTAAGTCCCCGCACCATAGAAACTATCCGGCAGAATATGAAGCAAAAGGTTGGTTCTAAAACCATTGCTGGATTGGTAATGTATGCGATGCGGAATAAGTTGCTGGAATAATAATTCACTACATCTTCCGGATATTCTTTCTTAAAATTTGAAAATGTCAAATATCAACGATAGTTATTTCGATGGGCATTATAAAGAGCTATGGCGAACCGTTATTCCTGATGAACTGACGGTAAAAGAAGTTGACTTTATGATCCCATATTTTAACCTGCAGCCAGGCCATAAGGTATTGGACCTGATGTGTGGATATGGAAGACATTCAATCGGATTGGCAAAAAAAGGAATTGAAGTAACTGCTGTTGACAATCTTGAGGCATACATTAATGAAATAAACGAAATAACTGGCAAAGAGAATTTGTCAATTAAGGCGATTAAAACGGATGTTATAAACTATCAGCCAGAGGATAAATATGAACTTGTCATCTGCATGGGCAATAGCTTTAATTTTTTTGATGAAGCAGATGCTTTGAAGCTGCTCACCACAATTGCTTCATGTTTACAAACTGGCGGACATTTATTGATCAATAGCTGGTCCATTGCAGAAATTACTTATAAAAATTTCACCTCCAAAAGCTGGAGCCAGGTAGGCGATATTAGATTCCTGAATGAATTAAAGTTTCTGCTTCACCCCACCCGTATCCAAACAGAAAGTACAATGATTACTGCTGATGGTAAGTCTGAAATAAAAACCGGTATTGATTATATCTATTCCCTCAACGAGATGGAGAAACTGATGAATCATGCAGGTCTTTCACTAAAAGAGGTATACAGCATTCCCGGAAGAAAGAAATTTACATTGGGAGAACCAAGGGCTTACCTGGTTGCAGAAAAGGAATAACAGCTCCTTCAAAATCTTTTGCACACAAAAAACCCCGGCGTTATGAGGACCGGGGTAACGTTACTGTTACGAAAAGAAAAAGATTTTTATTGGTTGTGCTTCATAGAGACAAAGTTTAATGACTGCACAGTTTTCTTTTCAAGAGCCTGCCTGCCGGTAGGCAGGGTATTGGATTTTAAAAACGGTTTCGATTTATTATTCTCCATTTATAGTTCGGAGAAAAAGTAGAAAGCTGACTGGCAGATGAAGTGCTCCCGATTAAGATCGGGTGGGTTTTCATGGGAATTGGTTAAATTCTTTCTGGACGGTTTGGACATTGAACGAGATGGATAAACAGATCATTCATGTCAATCAACTTTCTGAAACAAAAGTATGTCCACATTTATATGTTAACAAGAGCATAACTGCTCTATTTATTATTTATGGTATTTACTGCTTCTATCGTAAAATTTCAGATGAGGTTCGTAAAGTTTCGTTTTTTATTCACAATCCGGTAATTTCCGCAATATTAAAATCAGGTACATTCACTATGGTATATGTTACAGGAATTTAACATCTTGCATCATCGAATTTTTACTGATTACATATTTATTAATAACAATCCAATTATGAAAAACCCCGAAACAAACACTGTTATTAAAGTTGCAATTGCAGATGATCATGCACTCTTCCGTACAGGTGTAAAAACTTCTCTCTCTGCCCGAAAGGACATTCAAATGGTTGCTGAAGCTGAAAATGGTATGCAGTTATTGAATCTGTTGCGTCACATTCAGCCAGATGTAGTTTTACTAGATATACAGATGCCAATTATGGATGGTCTTACTACATTACCAGAAATAAAAAAACTGTATCCCAACGTAAAAGTAATTATGCTTTCTATGCATAATGACCATTCTG
>JBBSJN010000160.1:0-6876 GCA_038257235.1 Chitinophagales bacterium | reverse complement strand
TCAACTACACGGCCACTCATTATAGAAGGCCCGATATTGCGAAAAGGAACTTCTTTAAGCAACGAATTGGATTCCAGTAAGCGTCGTTGTTCCAGACTTTGCATTCTTTCAGCCGCAGGGGTAGGATTTACCTGCGAGAAAGCAGCTGAAGTAAATACTAAACAAAAAAAGGTGTAAATGGCTGGTAATAGTACTTTTTTAAGCCATGAATTATTTTTTAACAGGCAATACATAAAAACAGTTGTTTTTCGTTAGTAAATTGCAGTTTATTAAAATGCTAAATCAGAAGCTATTAGCTTCACTCAAACATACTAAACTATGCGATTGATTGTTCTTCTCCTTCTGTTTATTTCTACAAATGGTTTTGGCCAGTGGAAAAGTTATATCATAAGTGTAAAAGGCGATACGCTTAACCGGGTTGATTTAAAGGGGCTTAAGCAAGGGCCATGGGCTATTAAAGTGGCAGATCTGCGGGGAGAAAGAGGTTACGAAACAGAAGGATATTTTGAAAATGACCTGAAAGAAGGTGAGTGGAAAAAATATTCGCTGGAAGGAGTGAAGATTGCTGAAGAAAATTACCGCTGGGGCAAGCTGCATGGTAAGCAGCAATACTTTACGTATAATGGTGGTATGGAAAGAGAAGAAAGCTGGCGGGCCATGGATCCGGCAAATGCATATGATACTGTTCCAGTATTTGATTTACATGATCCGTCTAAAATTGTAGAAAGGGTAGTGGTGAAAAATGATGGCTATGCCATGAAACATGGTAAATGGTTTTACTATGATCCTGTTTGGGGAAGAGTGGAAGCCACTGAAATTTATGTAATGAACAAATTACAAATTGATGATGGCAGCCTTGCAGGCGATGATGATATACGGCCAATTGAAATAAGTAAAGGAAAACAAATTTCAGATTCTTTGCTAAGAGCAACTAACCCTGCCTTATTAAAAATAAAGGAATACGAAAAGGAAAACTCCGGGAAGAAAAAAATAAAGGTAAGAACTGGTAGTACGGGAAATACCCCTAACCCCTAAAGGGAGTATTTTAGATATTCATTTGGATCAATTTGAGACATTAATTGCATTGCGCAATGTTTTTTCTAATGAGTAGCCTGGTTAAAATAGTTACTGAAAAATAGCAACTGATACTGTATTGCATTCTTCCAATAATTCCAGTTATGTGCGCCGGGTCTTTCAATATATTCATGCGGACTTTTTAAGTCCAGCATTTTTTCATGCAGGTTTCGATTTACTGTATAGAAAAAATCTTCTGTGCCGCAGTCAATAATAACAACAGGTTTTTGTTTCAGCGGAGCTTCAATTACATTTATTACTGAATATTTATTCCAGTTATCCCAGTGGTTTATTGTGTCGCCCAACTTTTGACTGAGCTCCCAGTTCTTTTTAAAAGGACGGATGTCGACACCGCCACTCATACTGCCACAAGCTCCATAAAAATCCGCATGACGAAAGCCCAGAAACAATCCGCCATGACCACCCATGCTTAAACCAGTTATGGCTCTTCCACTTCTGTTTTTAATTACGAAATAGTTTGATTCAATATATTCCGGAACCTCTTTGCTTATGTATGTTTCATATCGTAAAGAAGAATCCATCGGGCTATCATAATACCAGCTATTAGCTCCATCAGGGCAAACAATCATCATCTTGTATTGATCTGCATAATCTTTCAACTCTGGTACTCGTATAATCCAGTTGCTATACCAGCCACCATGACCATGTAGTAAGTAAACTACAGGTACAGATATGGGCTTGTCTTGTGCCATTTCCGGACGGATGACTACACACTTGATTTCTTTTTGCATGGCCTTGCTGTAAATGCTGACGGTGTCAACAGTTGCAGCTTCTGTTCTTACAACTATTGTCAGGAATAAAATAGCAGATAAGAAGTATCTCATTTCTTAAAGATAAAAAAGATGCGCCACATTTTACTGTAACGCATCCTTATAAACTGATTAATCAATTACCCCCGTCCGAATGGCATTCAGCCGGGCGGATATTAAACCAAACTAAAATCCTTTCTTATCTTTTGCTTTCTGCATTGGGTTGCCATCCTGGCCTCCGCCACCTCTTGGTCCGGCACCTTGTCTTCCTTTGAAAATGGAAAATTTAGATGGTTCTGGAATTGTATTCCAGCTATTATTGCTTTCATCAATATCAGCTGTTTCTCTGAACGGGTCTAGTTTTATAGAAGCCACCTCTTTATCTTTTATAAAAGTTTTTACTACTTTGTTTTCATTCAATCGCCAAACCTGTGCTGGTATTTTTTCTACTTCAGTAGTTCCGTCTTTATAAGTCCATTCTATAATGATTGGCATTACCAAGCCACCTTTGTTGCTGAAAGTAAGTTCATACATATTCTTATTGCCATACTCAGCTTTTTCCTGGGCTGTTAATGCTTCTGAAGAACGGGCTGGAATGGTAACCGCATATTTTGCTGTATCATACGGTTCCAGTCCACGGGCATATCTCCAGTAAAAATCACGGAGGCTGGTGTCCTTATCAGTTTGGAACACAATTTTTTCATCCCTGTTTCTGATTTTTGAAATATCATCATAAGCTGGTAAAGTGGGCTTAGCTACGCTGCGCATTACTATAGATTCTTTTATCTCCATCGGTTCTGCATTCAAATCTGGTTTTGCATATTTAACAGTATCTAACGAAATATCACAAACCTCAGTGCCATAGAACCAGCCTCTCCAGAACCAGTCAAGATCTTCGCCACTTGCATCTTCCAACGTACGAAAAAAATCAGCCGGTTCAGGATGCTTGAAAGCCCATCTTCTTGCATATTCCTTAAATGCATAATCAAATAACTCCCGGCCCATAATAGTTTCCCGCAGAATGTTTAAACCTGTTGCCGGTTTTGAATATGCATTAGGACCAAATAGAACAATGTTTTCACTGTTACTCATAATTGGTTCTAATTGTTCCTTTGGCAACTTCATATAATCAGTAATTAATCCAGCAGGACCCCTACGACTGGGGAATTTATTATCCCATAATTCTTCCGTAAGGTATTCTACAAAAGTATTCAGGCCTTCGTCCATCCAGCTCCACTGACGTTCATCGCTGTTGATGATCATCGGGAAAAAATTATGACCTACTTCATGTATAACCACACCCAGCATTCCGTTTTTTGTTCCTTCACTGTAAGTGCCGTCCTTTTCTGTTCTGCCAAAGTTGAAGCAGATCATCGGATATTCCATGCCATTACTGGCTTCCACACTTTGTGCAACAGGATAGGGATACGGAATGGTGAAATCAGAATATGTTTTAATGGTATGTGCAACTGCTTTGGTAGAATATTTACGGTATAAACCATATGCCTCTTTTGGATAGAAACTCATACACATGATTTTTTTGCCAGCCACCATCTGCGGCATACCGTCCATTACAAATTTGCGGGAAGAACCCCATGCAAAGTCACGGACATTATCTGCTTTGAAAATCCATGTTTTCTTTCTTGGCGAAGCCGAAGCAATCATACCTGGTCCTTTTTTTTCTGCAGCAACAGCTTCATCCAGGGTTACAACTTCAATTACATCTTTTGCTGTTTGAGCTTTTTGCCAACGGGCCATTTGTGCGGGAGTCAATACTTGTGTATAATTCTGACATTCGCCGGTAGAACCAACAACATGATCTGCAGGAACTGTCATTTGCACTTTAAAATTTCCAAAGGTTAATGCAAATTCACCACGACCGGTAAATTGGTGATTCTGCCATCCCTGAAAATCGCTGTACACACATAGGCGGGGATACCACTGTGTCATGGTGAATACATGATTGCCATCTTCAGGAAAAAATTCATAACCACCACGGCCACCTCTTTCTGAACGGTTGGATAATTTATAATTCCAATCCAGTTTAAAAACAAAACGCTGACCTGGTTTTAAAACCATTGGCAATTCTACCCGCATCATTGTTTTGTTGATCGTATATTTTAATGACTTACCTGCGGCATCAGTTAGTTTAGTAATATTAAAACCATAACCATTGTCGCTTTTACTTTCATCTGCTCTTTCAATCTGTTGCGGAGTTACGTTTCTGCTCATCGGGTTGCTGCTCTGGTAGTCTGCATTGTTTACACTGCTGTGCTGGTTCTCATCCAACTGCAACCATAAATAGGTTAACTCAGATGGAGAGTTGTTGAAATAAGTTACTGTTTCACTCCCTGTTAACTTCTGGTTTTTTTCATCCAACTCACATTTAATATCATAGTCACAACGTTGCTGCCAGTATTTAGGGCCTGGGGCACCACTTGCTGTACGGTATTCATTCGGTGTTGGCAAAATGCTGCCCATTTGCTCAAACTTATTGCCATGATTACTGTTGCTATTGTTTTGAATATTTTGCGCCAATGCAGTTGTAGTAATGCTGGCAACAATCAATAAACAGGAAATGATACGTTTCATTTGTATTATGATTTTTTGTTATACTGAAGATTCTAATGCTATCAAAATTAAGGTAATTAAGGCAACGGGTAAAATGGGTTTGTCAATTATAATTGGTGACAAGTTTAATATTGAATTCTATACGATGCCAGTAATTATATTTCCGGGTTATATTTTTTTCTATTATATTTTAAATGATAACCGGGAAGAAAAGAAGGCGATAAGATTTTATTTCTTACAGACTTCCCGTCTTCCCGGCAAAAATTATTGTTACTACTACTTTTTAGTATTTAAAATCCTTTCTTTTCCTGAGCCTTTTGCATCGGGTTTACACCTTGTGTTGGAGGCACATTTTGTTTTTGTTTAAACAGTTTGAACTTGCTTGGTGGTTTTATATCACCGTAACTATTATTTGTTTCATCAATGTCTGCAGTTTCCCTGTATGGATCCAGTTTTATAGATGCCACTTCTTTATCCTTCATAAAAGTTTTTATAACTTTTTGTTCATTCTTTCTCCAAACCTGTGCAGGTATTCTTTCTATTTCAGTAGTGCCGTCTTTAAATGTCCATTCGATAATGATGGGCATTACCAAACCGCCTTTGTTAGAAAAAGTGATTTCGTAAAGTTGCTTATCGCCATATTTCTGTTTTCCTTCTTCATCTAATGCTTCTGTTTGCGGAGAAACTACAACAGGATATTTTGCAGAATCATATTTTTCTATTCCTCTGTCATATTTCCAATAGAAATCTCTGAGAGCTGTGTCCTTGTTTGTTTCAAAAATAATGTTCTTGTCCTCCCTGTTACGCATCTTTGATATGTCATCATATGGATTAATATTTGGTTTTGCCAAAGACACCATAAAAGTTGTATCAGTTGTACGCTGTGGTTTTGCAGCAACATCAGGCACTGCATGTTTCACCGTATCAATAGCAATATCACATGCATCGGTTCCGTAAAACCAGCCTCTCCAGAACCAGTCAAGATCTTCACCCGTTGCATCTTCAATAGTGCGGAAGAAATCTGCCGGTGTTGGCGATTTGAAAGCCCAACGTTTTGAATAAGTGCGGAACGCTTCATCAAAAAGTTCTCTTCCTACAATTGTTTCTCTTAAAATGTTTAAACCAGTCGCTACTTTTGAATACGCATTTGCACCAAAGTTGTTGATGTTCTCTGAATTGGTCATAATAGGTTCCAACTGATCTTTTGGCAACTTCATGTAATTGGTAATAGTCCATGCAGGGCCTCCGTCAGAAGGGAACGTATTGTCCCATAATTCCTGTGTGAGGTATTGCAGGTAAGAATTTAATCCTTCATCCATCCATGTCCACTGTCTTTCATCACTGTTGACGATCATTGGAAAGAATGTATGACCTACTTCATGAATGATTACAAGAATTGCAGCATTTTTTGAGCCTTCTGTATAACTACCATCTTCCTGTGCCCGTCCGGGATTGAAAGAAATCATCGGATATTCCATTCCCTGATTACCTTCTACACTAATGGCAACCGGGTAAGGGTAGGGAAATGAAAATTTTGAATAGGTCTTTAATGTATGTGCGACCGCTTTTGTTGAGTACTTGCTGTAAATCGGATATGCTTCTTTAGCATAATAACTCATGGACATTATTTTTTTACCTTCTACCATAGTAGGTAATGCATCCCAAACAAATCGCCTGGATGCGGTCCAAGCAAAGTCTCTCACATTATCAGCTTTATAAATCCATGTTTTCTTTCCATTGCTTTTTGTTTTAGATGCATTTAATGCTTCATCCAATGTTACTATTTGCAATGGTTCTTTAACTGTTTGTGCTTTTTGCCAACGGCTCATTTGCGTTGGTGATAATGTTTGTGCATAGTTCTGACATTCTCCTGAGGCGCCAACAATATGATCTGCTGGTACAGTCATCAGCACTTTGAAATTTCCAAAGGTCAATGCAAACTCACCTGTGCCGGTGAATTGATGGTTTTGCCATCCTGTTTCATCACTGTATTTACAAAGTCGGGGATACCATTGTGTCATGGTATAATTATTATTGCCGTCACTGAATTTTTCATAACCACCTCTGGCACCACCAAAACGGGTAAAGTCTCCACGGTCAGCCAGTTTATAATTCCAGCTGCAATTGAAAACAAATTTCTGCCCGGGTTTTAACGGAACAGGTAAATCAATTTTCATCATAGTTTTATTGATGGTGTAATTCAATGGTTTGCCAGCAACATCTGTAAGTTTCGTAATGTTAAAACCATAACCATTGTCAGACATTTTTTCTTCGTACCTGTCTAGTGTTTTATTAGTTGCCTGTTGAGGAATAGTGTTCTGTGTCTGATAGTTTGCATTGTTTACAGTGCTATGCTGGTTCTCGTCGAGCTGCATCCAGAAATAATTCAACACATCCGGTGAATTATTGAAGTAGGTAATCGTTTCTGATCCGGTCAGTTTATTATTTGTTTCATCCAGTT